>NZ_JBRBCA010000002.1:0-280427 GCF_053479475.1 Corynebacterium sp. 22-2729 | reverse complement strand
AGGCTCCACCAGAGCCTGGGCTACCGCACGCCGGCTGAAGTCGAAACCGAATTTTGGGAACACCACCCCAGTCGAGAAATAATGGAAATCAAGGCACAAGCCTAGGAACAAAACCCGGGACACTTCAACTGCGTCGCCCATAGTTATCGATCGTAGCTTTGCTGCGGGTGCAGCGCCGGCGATTTTGGTGGTGACGCCCCTAGTGTCAATGAGCTGAAGGTCTGGTTAACAGGGAACAAAGCCTGGCTTGTATTATGTAGTTCGCATGGTCGGCAGGCTGCGGATGAGCGCTGGTTGCCGTTTGTCATGCGATTGCCCTAGTAGCTCAGTGGATAGAGCACGGCTCTCCTAAAGCCGGTGTCGGAGGTTCGATTCCTCTCTGGGGCACGCTGGAAGTCTCGAGACATCGTTCCGGTCGGTGTCTCGAGATTTTTGTTTTTGGTTGCCCCGACTGGGGTTGAGTTCGTTGTCTTTCTTGTTGTAGTAGATCTTTTCTTCGGTAAGTGTGTAGGCAGCGATTTGTGCCCCGGTGGCGGTTATTTTGATGTCGACGTGGTTGTCGATGCAGACACCATGGTGATTGGTTCCCCCGCCCCATCGGCGGCCGATGTAGAGGCGGCGTAGTTTACTGCCCCATCGCAGGGTTGTCTTGCCGTTGGTGCCGACTTTGTCGGTGCGTAGTCGGTAGTCGTGGTCTGGTTTGGTGTCTACTTATCTGCATTCACCCCCATTAAGGGTGAATCTTCAGATCAAAACTAGAAGTAGTTTATAAAGAGTATTATCTGTATTAGGTAAGCCTTACCTTTCCTGCTGTTCATGAATTGAGGTTTACTATGGCCCAACAGTCCTCTACGCCCGCACGGAGTGCAAGCTCATCCAGTGGGTCGACGGCACGTTTAAACACCAGAGATCTCATCAACGCTGGCATCTTTGCTGCACTTTACTTTGTAATCACCTTTATAAGCGGAATGATTGGATTCGCAGGACCACAATTCATGTTTATTGGATGGTTCATCGCGGCAATCGCAAACGGAATCGTGCTAGCGCTTTATGCCGCCCGCACGCCCAAAATGGGTGCTTTCACCCTCGTCGGTGGTATTAACGGATTAGCATTCATGCTTACCGGACACTACTTCTGGACCTTGCTGGGAAGCATAATTCTTGGGTTTATCGCGGATTTGATTATTGCAAAAAGCCACCTCAGTATTGCCAAGTCCTTCCCTATTGCCTACGGCGTCTTCTGTGTCTGGATTTCTTTGCCTTTTATCCCGCTAATTCTGGATACAGACTCATACTACGTCGATATCGCAGACCAAATGGGTCAAGAATACGCCGATGCTATGTCGGATATCTTCCAGCCATGGACCATTGGAGTACTGGCCATTTGTGCGCTCATCGTCGGCTTTATCGGAGGAAAGGTCGGAGTTCGCGTCAGCCACAAACACTTTGAAAGCGCTGGTCTCCTGTGAGCCTGCAAAAACAGGGCGTGCTTCGTCGATCTTCGATCGATCCACGGACCGTGCTGCTTTCTGTTCTAGTAATCAATGCGGTAGCTCTCAGCCACGGCCACCTACCGACACTGCTGATTTCTATCGCCTTCAGCTCCATCGCACTAGCTACAGTAAAGCCACACTATGGTCTTATTTGCCTGTTCGCTTTTGCATTATCCTATCTAGGGTATTGGGGCCTATTACAGCTTCCTGGCTCCACATTTTTCGCTTTTTCAGCGGCAATTTTTTCGTGGCTAAGCCGTTTTGTCATCAGCATGTCCATCGGCGCATTCGGCTTGCTTACTCTCACACCATCCACGTTGACCTCAGCACTGCGAGACCTGCGTTTACCAGGCTGGGCCACTATTCCACCCGCGGTATTCCTGCGCGTTTTGCCGATCATCGTGGCAGAAGCCAAAGCCATCCGCGATGCCATGATCCTTCGGGGGCTCCAGCCTGGAGTAAAAAGCTGGATCACACAGCCCACACAATCGTCCGCGATGCTGATCATCCCCTTATTAGGCGCCGTCGTCCGCGCTGGTGATGAGCTCGCTGCCTCCGCTCTTGTCCGCGGATTGGGAGGCCCCATACGCCCGACCACCACCGCCGATCTTTCCTTCAAGCTTGTCGATGCAACTGCACTAGCTGGGTTGGGCCTCGTTGTTGCCTCTGTCTGGCTTCCCATGGAGGTCCACTTATGAACGAACGCAGTATCGCAACCAGTGTAAACGCCCACAACGTTTCTTTTACATATCCATCGGGCGCTCGGCCAGGCATTCAAGGTGTATCTGATGTGTCTTTTTCTGTCTCTCCAGGACAGTGCCTACTGATTACCGGTGATTCCGGATCGGGAAAGTCCACGGTACTCAAGTTGATCAACGGGCTCATCCCCCATTTCAATCCAGGAGAGCTACTAGGCACCATCACTATTATAAAGGATGACCAGGCTTTTAACCCTACGGAAGAACCGCTGTTCCGAGCCATCGAGTTCAGCGCCTCAGTATTCCAGAATCCAAGGACACAATTTTTCACTGAAAGCGTCAATACAGAATTGGCCTTCGGGCTAGAAAACCTTGGTGTGGATCCCACAGAAATTGAGTCGAGGATTCAATCAGCGGTCGAGCTACTAGGCATTAACGATCTTCGGGGCCGGCGATTCAAAGAATTATCCGGTGGACAGTTACAAACCGTGGCATGCGCATGCGCGCTTGTGTCCCCGGGCAGTCTCGTGCTTCTCGATGAACCCACGTCCAATCTCTCCATGGAAAGCATCGATATTCTTGCACGCGTGCTACACCGCTTGAAGGAATTAGGCACAACGATCATTATCGCTGATCACCGCCTCTTTTTCTTAAAAGATATCGCTGACCAAGTCATTTACTTGACTCAGGGAAAAATAACGCGGAGTTTCCACGCTCAGGAGTTTTATGGCTTAGACGAACCCGAACGCAAACAATTGGGGCTACGCAGCTTACACCACGTTCCCCTGCCCGCGAGCGTGCCGGTACCACCCACGCTCGAAAACGCCGATCCCCAGCGGAGAGGACTCGAGTTAAGCAACATCTGTTTTTCTTATGGCACGCATGAGGTGCTAAACATTGACCACGCATTTTTCTCCAGCGGCGAAGTCACTGCCTTAATCGGGCCCAACGGCGCTGGAAAAACCACCCTCGCCAGGATCATTTGTGGTCTTGCTTCTCCCAAACGCGGCGGTAATCTCCGTTTGAACAGCAAACGAGTAGGAGCGGCTGCCCGCAGACGTGCCGCGTACATGGTGATGCAAGATGTTGGCCGCCAATTATTCGCAGCCACCACCGAAGAAGAAGTCACGCTCGGACTGGCAAAGAAGAAGCGGGACCACATCGATGTCAATGAGATTCTCCATCGCCTCGATCTGGCAGGAATGGCCCAACGGCATCCGCAGTCTCTGTCCGGTGGGCAACGGCAACGCTTAGCCATAGCTTCAGCCCAAGCCGAGCAAGCAGAGGTCTACATCTTCGATGAACCTACCTCTGGCGTGGGCTGGCGCCAACTGCAATCCATCTCTGCGCTGCTTCGATCTCTTGCAGCAAGCGGAGCAGTGGTCATCGTCATCACCCATGACCACGAATTCATCCAAGAATCAGTCACCAGAATCATCGATATTACTGACATCAACAAGAATTGAGAAAGAAATGTCTGAAATAAGACAGAGTTCCACAGAATCAAGCGGAACCCACGCACCAGAATCACACGGTGCGTCACCGGAAGAAGAGGCTCGTGCAAAACTAAAAGCCGGCCAGGTCGCTCTAAAAAAGCTACTGGCCCCAGTGCAAACAACCATCTACTTCGCACAGTTTCTCGCGCTTATATCCTCGATACTCGCCGTAGCACCCTACGTCGCGTTGGTGGCACTGGGAAATGCTCTAATCGACGGCAATACTGATGACGTCGCGTCCATTGTGAAATGGCTACTTGCTACTTTTTTGGGCCAGCTATTCTTCTATTTCCTTTCCCTTGCGATCACCCACTTCGCTGATGCAAAGCTGGTGGGGATTAACCGGCGCCGAATTATTACCGCTATTGCGAAAGCACCACTCTCGTGGTTTAGCCAGACTAATTCCGGCAAAGTTCGCAAAGCCGTCGAGGACGATACGTTAACTCTGCACACCCTGACAGCCCACGCTCCTGTAGAGAAGGTTGCCGCGATCTTTACGCCCCTCGCGCTTCTGGTTTATGCCTTTATCTTGGATTGGCGCCTTGGTCTTCTTTCTATTGCCACTGTGCCCATTTTCCTAGCAATCCAAGCGTATTCAATGAAAGATATGGGCACAAAAACTGCGGAAATGGATAATTATCTGGGTGAGGTCTCTGCGACTGCGGTGGAGTTCTCCGAAGGTATTTCCGTCATCAAGGCTTTCGGCACCGTTGGCAAAGCCCACGCTCGATATCGCGAAGCTGCCCAAAGATTCGCGGAATTCTATTACGAGTGGGTACGTCCTCTTCTGCGTGTTAGCGCAATCTCAGAATCTGTGGTGGCGGTTCCTGTCCTCATCCTTATCAATGTAGGAGTCGGTTCCCTGCTGATAGCTGGTGACTATGTAACGGTCGCTGAAGTCATCGCAACAACGTTAATTGCGCTGGTGCTCCCGGGCACGATTCAAACCGTCGGCCAAATGATGTGGTCTTACCAGCTCGCTGGCAATGCGGCGTTGCGCCTTGATGAAGTCATGACAATTTCCCACGTGAAAGAAGGCCAAAAGAGCCTCGATGCCAATAGTCAAGACATGGAGGTGGAGTTCCATAAGGTCAGCTTTAGCTACGCCCCAGACACACCAGTCCTCCAAGACTTTTCTGCGCAACTAAAAGCAGGCACTGTCACGGCATTGATTGGCCCCTCTGGGGCTGGCAAATCCACAGCAGCAACGATGCTGGCGCGTTTCCAGGATCCAGATTCGGGCACAATCACTATCAACCACGTGGATATCCGTGATCTCACTTTCGACAGTTTGTACCGCACTGTGGCTTTCGTCTTACAAGATCCTCATTTACTGCGTATGAGTATTCGGGAAAACATTCGCCTTGCACGCCCAGAAGCCCGCGATGAAGAGATCTGGCAAGCTGCAGAGGCTGCGCACATAGCTGCTGATATTCGCGCTTTACCGGCTGGGCTCGACACCGTTGTTGGTGAGGACATCTCTTTATCCGGTGGACAACAGCAACGCATTTCTATTGCCCGGGCAATTGTTACCAATGCCCCAATCTTGATCCTGGATGAAGCTACTGCGGCAACTGATCCTGACTGCGAAGCAGAAATTCAAGCAGCTCTAGCCACACTCGTCAGAGGCAAGACCGTCTTAGTCATCGCCCACAAGCCGGAGTCCATCCAAGGCGCAGACCAAATAATCTGCCTCAAGCCTATGAAGGATAATTCTCATGTCTAATGCCACTACGCCTGCTAGTTCGCGTCTTCGTGATCCGCTACTCACTCGCAGTGTCAAAAAGCTGCAAGGCCCTGTAGGCCATAAGCTCAATAAAAGGTATGCTTGTCTATCTCTTATCGTGGGCGTGCTTGACGGCCTCGCCGTTCTCACGCTCGTGCCACTTACAAAGGCACTCGATGGGGATACGACGATCGCACCATGGATGTGGACGCTTTTGGCAATTGCGCTCGTAGCTTTTGCGCTACGATTTTTCGCAACCATGGCCTCTTACCACACGGCCTTGGATTTCATCCGAACCGCGCACACGACTGTGGGCGATAAATTAGCAACGCTACCGCTCGGCTGGTTCGTACCGGCTAATACTGGCGGCCTATCTCGCCTCGTTTCAGATCGCTTTATGGTGGCGGCCGAGACCATTGCGCATATTCAAGGAACGGTATACCGCGATAGCGCGGCACTTGTCACCTTGTTAGTAGGAGCGTGTTTCTGGAACCCGAAGCTGGGCTTGGTCCTTCTTATCATCGCACCATTGGCGCTCGTGGTGATGCAGTTGGCTGCATGGATTCGTGAGAAAGCATCGAACCGCACACTGGGGCCGAGTAAAGAGCTCTCCCAGCGCATCGTAGAATTTGCTAACCGTCAACCAGCCCTGCGCGCGGCAGGACAATCACAAGTTTTTGCGCCACTAGAGCAAGCGCTAGAAATCGACCATAAAGCACGAATACGCGAGCTATGGGTATCCACATTAGCTTTGCTACTCAACGGCATAGTAGTGCAGATCTTCATCGTGGCTCTCATTATGGTCTCCGCGGATTTTGCCGTTGAAGGCGCCCTATCGCCACTAGAAACAATTGCGATCATCGGAATCAGCTTGAGGTTTACCCGCACGCTTGAGGAGCTGGGTTCTTCTTTCGTCGGTTTAGATGCCGGCCGTATCGCGCTCGCAGAAACTGAGCTCATCACCGATGCTCCTTCCCTGCCAGAACCCACTACTCCGCGCCCAGGCGATGGTTCGGGAAATGTAGAGCTGCGTAATGTCACGTTTGGATACGGCGATAAACCAGTATTGGTAGATGTCGCTTTCCATGCTCGATCAGGCACCGTTACCGCCATTGTCGGTCCTTCTGGCTCCGGAAAGACCACAATTGCGCGCCTTATTTCGCGATTCTGGGATGTAGATTCCGGGGCGGTGATGGTTGACGGCGTAGATATCCGCGAGCTTGGAACCGAACAGTTAATGTCCAGACTGTCCATGGTCTTTCAGGACGTCTACCTCTTCGACGACTCGTTAATCGCTAATATCCGCGTTGGTCGTCCCGACGCCTCCGATGAGGAAGTCTTCCGCGCAGCTGATCTTTCAGGCGTGACTTCTATTGCCAACCGCCTAGGGTGGCATACTCCAGTTGGTGAAGGCGGGCGGCTTCTATCCGGTGGTGAACGCCAGCGCGTATCTGTAGCTCGCGCGCTTCTCAAACAAGCGCCGATTGTACTCTTTGATGAGGCTACCTCCGCGCTCGATGCAGAAAATGAGGCAAACATTCTTGCTGCGATGGACGAGCTACGGGAGCAATCTACTTTCATTGTCATCGCCCATAAGCTGGATACAATCAAATCTGCTGATCAAATCGTAGTCTTGGATGAACACGGGCAAGTCAGCCAGCTGGGCACGCATTCTGAGCTTTCCGATGTCCCCGGTATCTACCGTCACTTCTGGCAGCAACGCAAAGCAGCACGCGGGTGGAAAATCAATTCGGGACGCGATTAACGCGGGCACCGAGATTGGCGTTGTTTGCGGGGGCACCCTTCTCCCCCCCCCCGCAGCACGGAGCACCCTAAGTGCACCGACAAAGCTCAGAGCGAAGAATACGGTAGCGGCTACGAGTGACCACTGCGCGGCGTTGGCTATGCCTACGCTTAAGGCCTACACCACTGCCCCAGGCACACGGTCGTTTGCGTTGCGGAGGCTTGCCTGGAGTCATAGACGGGAATATCCCGCAGCATCGTGCCGGTCAGCTGCGCGGAGGCGAACCCCAGGCCCAAGCCGTACAGGTTCAGCGGCGCGGCGATGACCATAAGCAGGACGAGGATAAGGACGCCGACGGCTTCCAAGCCGAGCCCAATGAGCACGGTGCCAGGCGCCCCGTACCGTGCCGCGACGTCGGGGGTGGCAAAATCTGTCGGATTCTTCAAAGCGGATGGCACCCTTGATTCAGAGGCGATCGTCAAGAGCATCCGCGAAAGCGCGGCAAAAACCCAAGAGCAGAAGCCGCGCGAAGCAGGCGCAGAATGAACTGATGCCCTGGACTAGCGTCGCGTCCAGGTGCAGAAGCGGTAGCGCAAGGGCTGCTCGGTATCGACTTCTTGGTCGACCGGGTGGCCCTTTTCCGATTCCTGCCAGTCCTGCGCCGACTCTTCAAATTCCTCTTCCGGAACCAGTGGTGCATACACCTGAAATCGTTCGGGTGCCTCCATATCAATCTCCGTGATGACGATGCGGTCAGCCACGGGCATGCACTGGGCGTACACCTGACCGCCACCCAGCACCCACACTGTAGGGGTGCGGTCGTCAGCGCCCTCGCCTTTGTCGGCGCTGTCCGTCAGCTCGTTCAGGATCTGCTCGGCGGCGTTGGCCAGTGCGCTGGGGATCGACGGTTCGACAATGCCACCGGGAGCGTCATAGTTATCCTGCCGGGTGATCACATAATTCGTGCGATCCGGCAGTGGACGGAAGCCATCGTCTAGTGCTTCCCAGGAGGTGCGCCCCATGACGACCGGATAGCCGCTTGTAGCGTTCTTGAAGTGCTTCAAGTCCTCTGGCAGATACCATGGCATGTCCGCACCATCACCAATGACGCCATCGGTGGTTTGTGCCCAGATCATGCCAATCTCAACCTGGTCGCGGGAAATCCCCTTAGCCTCCAGCGCGTAATTCACCGCTGCGGCGGTGAGATCCGGGTAATCTCCGGGCTCATAGCCAGTCGGACGGTGGGGCTTTTCGTTAGTCGTCATTTATACGGCCACCTTTGCCTTGATCACCGGGTGCGGGTCGTAACCGGTGAACTCGATATCGGAGAAGTCGTAGGAGAACATATCCGCCGCCTTGTTTAGCTGTAGCTGCGGATACGGGCGAGGATCGCGCGAAAGCTGCAGCTTTACCTGTTCCACGTGGTTGTCGTAGATGTGGCAATCGCCGCCGGTCCAGATGAACTCGCCAACCTCCAGACCCGCCTGCTGGGCAAACATGTGAGTTAACAGCGAGTAGCTCGCGATGTTGAAAGGTACGCCCAGGAACATGTCCGCGCTGCGCTGATACAGCTGGCAGCTCAACTTGCCGTCTGCCACATACAGCTGGAACAACAGGTGGCATGGTGGCAGAGCCATGTTGTTCAGCTCGGAAACATTCCATGCGCTGACGATATTGCGGCGGGAGTCGGGGTTGGTCTGAAGCATGTTGAAAGCCCCCGAGATCTGATCGATGTGCTGGCCGTTCGGGGTGGGCCAGCTGCGCCACTGCACGCCATAAACCGGCCCTAAGTCACCGTTTTCGTCCGCCCATTCATTCCAAATGCGGATGCCGTTTTCCTGCAGCCAGCGCACATTGGAATCACCCCGGAGGAACCACAGCAGCTCGCCAACCACGGACTTAATGTGCACCGATTTGGTGGTGATCAGGGGGAAACCCGCAGAGAGGTCGTAGCGTAGCTGACGACCAAACAGGCTGGTGGTGCCGGTGCCCGTTCGGTCTCCCTTGGGAGTACCGGTCTCCAAAATCTGCCGGAGCAGATCTTCATACGGGGTGGGGATGGAGCCTGGCTGTTGCTGGGTATCCACTGACGCTCCGCCTGCCTTTCCTGCTCTAATTCAAAGTCCCACATAGTCTACGTCGGACAGTCAGAGGTGGCACGCACGGGGCGCGGAGCCTGTCAGGATTTGAGTGTCGACTTGCTGGTCGGGTTGGCGCAGTCGCTGGTAGTGGGATTATGGTCGCCCGCCTTGCGTGTTAAACCCCACAGAATCAGACCGATGGTCTGGTTGTTCTGTGGCAGGGCGGCGTGCCCCGGCGGAATCAGAAGGTTACAGGCCTTTCCGATCTCCACGTTGGCCACGTCAGCGCCGTCGACAGACTTCAGCTGGGAGGTGCTGTTCGGGGTGGCGGTGGTATCAGCCGAGGAATACAGGTTGGTGTACTGCACGCGCTTGTCAGTATCCGGCTTCTCGTTCAGCCGGTTGATTACCTCCGAGCCGATCAGCTGCTGCACGCCGGCCTTGCCCGCCACGGATTCCGCGAGTTCTGGGTTGCGCTCGATGATCGGGCGCAGCATCTTATCCATGCCATTTAACGTGGTGCCGTGATATGTCGGAGCCACGCCGACCACGCGGTCGACTTTTTCTCCGCCGCCGTTTTCCGCGATGTACTTCTTCAGGTGAAGTCCGCCCTGAGAGTGCCCAACCAAATCGACCTTCTCTGCACCCGTGACAGACAAGATGTAGTCGATGGTTGATGCGATCTCCTTGGCGGAATCGTCGATATCCTCCGTGGCATAAAGACCAAGCAGATTCGGCTTGCTATCCTGACGCTTTCCATAGTTGAAAGCCCAGGTGCAAAAGCCCTGCTCCGTAAGAGCATTGGCGGCCTTCTGCCAGCGCGTGGAGTTATCCGACGTGCCGTGGATGAAAACGACAGGATTCGGATGTTCCGGCGAAGGCACGCACAGGGCATTGTTCACAGGGGTAGTTGCCACATGCTTACCTACGAGCCCATCTGGCACGGCGGCGTCATCACTAGGGGAGGCCAAAGCGGCAGGAGCGAGCGTGGCAGAGAAAAGAGAGGAAGTCAGGGTGAGAGCCAGTGCGGCGACACTGGCACGGGCGGCACTGCGAGTCCGCCCGACTGCGAGATACTTAGTTGTCATAGAAGAAACGATAGCCCAACTTCCACCGCTGGCCACCGTTACAACCCACGTGCACAGGTGTGCAATCACCCTGGTCGCGGGTCAATCCCCATTCCACCAGGCCAATTACGTGATCGTTTTCAGGTAGCGACGCATGCCCCGGGGGTAGTAACAATCCGCAGACCTCGCCGACCTCCGCCTCTGCAACATCGGCTCCGTCAACCGACTCCAGCTGGGACGTCGAATTCGGCGTGGCCGTAAGATCCTTCGAGGTGTAGATGTTCGTATAAGTAACGTTTGGGTGAGTATCTGGCAGTTCGTTGAGCTTGCGGATCAACTCCGAACGGTTCAGTTGCTGCACCGCAGCCTTACCCGCCACCAGATCCGCAAACTCCGGGTTGCGATCCACCAAATTCTGCAGGATCGAGGACATACCCGTCATCGTGGTGCCGTGATAGGTCGCGGCAATGCCCACCGCACGATGCACCTTCTCGTGTCCGCCATGTTCCGCAATGTACTTCTTAATGTGCAGCCCGCCCTGGGAATGTCCCACTAGATTCACTTTGCTGGCGCCTGTCACGTCCAGGATGTAATCGATTGTTTCCGCGATCTCTACGGCGGATTCGTCGATATCGTTCACAGCAAACACCCCAGGTATAGCGGGACGGCCGACTTCCGGCTTGCCGTAGTTAAAGGCCCACACAGAGTAGTCACGGGCTGCAAAGTACGTCGTGGCCTTCTGCCACCGGAAGGAATTATCCGTCGTACCGTGGATGAAAACCAGGGGATAGGGGTGCTCTTCCGAAAGCTCCTTCTGCGGGTTATTAGCCGGAGCGCCCAGGACGAAGCGCCCCTGCAGCGTGGCGGGAATGTCCGCGTCCGGCTCCAGCTGCGCGCGGGAGGCGGGGCGGGGCGTCAAGAAGGAAAAAGGAAGCATACCGCCCTAGCTTAAGGGCTAAGGGGGCTAAACATCTAGAGAGAATAAGCTCCGTGCTTCTCGTGGAACTTCGCGGCGGAGGCCAGAATTTCGTCGGCTCGGTCAGGGCGGGAGATGACCAGATCCGGCAGGTATGGAGACTCGCAGTTGTAACGAAGCGGTGTGCCATCCAAGCGGGAGGTGTGCAGACCAGCGGCCTGTGCAATGCCCACAGGAGCGGCGTTATCCCACTCGTATTGGCCGCCGGCGTGCACATAAGCGTCGTTATCTCCCAGGATTACGGAGACGGCCTTGGCACCGCAGGAACCCATGGTGACCAGCTCCATGCCCAAGTCTTCGGCGATGAACTCTGCAATGGCGGGAGTGGTGTTTTGGCTGATGACTAGACGGTTAGTGCGCTGCCCCCGAACGGCACGGACCTCGGCGCTGCTGAACACACGCCCCAGATCCGGCATACCTACGGCGGACTCGACGATCTCGCCGTTTTCTGCCAAGGCGATGTGCACGGCCCAGTCCTGGCGGCCTCCTGCATACTCGCGGGTGCCATCAAGCGGATCGATAATCCACACGCGGGAGTTGTCCAGGCGCGCGAGGTCATCTTCGGCCTCTTCCGACAACATCGCATCATTCGGACGGTGCTGGATGAGGGACCGGGCAATCCAGTCCTGTGCTAGTGCGTCGCCCGCTTTCCCGAGTTCGGTGCCGCGGAGCAGACCTACGTTTCTTACGCCTTTGAGGATTTCCCCGGTGCCCTGCGCGAGTCTCTGGGCCAGCGTCGCATCATTGAGTTCAGCCGTCATAGTTCTTACTTTAGCGGTCTGTTTAAATGGTCACATGGCTGTTGACCCGCTGGATTCCTTTTATGCCCCCGTTGCAGCGTGGTTCCGGGATGTATTCGCCGAGCCGACGGTCGTGCAAACCCAAGCCTGGAAGGCTATCTCTGCAGGTCAGAATGCGCTGGTTGTAGCGCCGACCGGTTCCGGCAAAACTCTAGCGGCTTTTCTCTGGTCACTGTCAAAGCTTTCTGGGGGATCTTTTTTTAATGACGCCCCTACGCCTGAAAAGTCCAGTCCCACCAAGGTGCTGTACATTTCCCCGCTGAAAGCCCTGGGCGTAGACGTCAGCCGAAACCTGGCTGCCCCTCTTGCTGGCATCGCTAGGGTGGCGGACGCGATGGGGGAAACCGTAGCGCCCGTACGGGTGGGAGTGCGCAGCGGAGATACCCCGCAGTCGGAACGTTCTAAGCTGCTGCGCAATCCACCGGAGATTTTGGTGACCACCCCCGAATCTCTGTACCTCATGCTGACAAGCAAGGCCGCGGCCACGCTGGCGAATGTGGACACCGTCATCGTCGACGAGGTGCATGCCGTGGCGGGAACGAAGCGCGGCACACATCTGGCTCTGTCATTGGAACGTTTAGAGATGTTGACGGGTCAGGCAGTTCAGCGCATCGGACTATCGGCGACGGTGAATCCCGTGGATAAGGCTGCTAGTTTCCTCGGCGGTGATCGACCGGTAACGGTGGTGAACCCAGAGCAGCCGAAATCGTGGGATGTGCAGGTAATCAGCGTGGTGGAGGATTTTCAAGATCCTCCGGCAGCGGAGGACATCGCGTTGGCGAAGTATGAGGTGGCGGACGAGGGGGCGTCAACAGAAGAGCCAGAAGAGGAACCAATAGGCCCCATAGATGAGGCACTGCTTGGCCCCAGCCTCATTGGCGAGGGCGTGGGTGGCAGCACACAGAATGGCTCGGGCGCACGGGTGGCCAGTGGCGTGGACAAAGAATCCGCGCTACCGCAGCAAAAGAGCGTATGGCCGCATGTGCAAAAGGCGATCTACCAGCAGGTGATGGAAAACCGCTCCACCCTCGTGTTCGTGAACTCCCGGCGCGCAGCAGAGCGGCTCACCGGGGCTCTCAACGAGGAGTGGGCGAAAGAACATGATCCCGATGCACTGGCGGCTTTAACACGGCGCGACCCAGCACAGTTGATGGCACAGTCCGGCGCAGTGCGAGGGATCAGCGGTGAAGGCGTGGCACGGGCACACCACGGTTCCGTGTCGAAGGAGGAACGCGCGGACATTGAGGCAGCGTTGAAGTCCGGTGAACTGCGCTGCGTGGTGGCGACGAGTTCCTTGGAACTCGGCATCGATATGGGATTGGTGGACCACGTGGTACAGGTTGGGGCGCCACCGTCAGTGGCTGCGGCAGTGCAGCGCTGTGGTCGCGCCGGGCACAACGTGGGAGCGACCAGCCACGCGACGATCTACCCATTGCACAAGCAGGACGCTGAGGCTGCGGTGGTGGTCGTCGACCGGCTACTCAAGGGAGAATTGGAGCCACTGCACGTGGTGCATAATGCGCTAGATGTGCTGGCGCAGCAGACCGTGGCTGCAAGTGTGCAGGCGAGTGCCGGAAAAGACGCGCTCGACGTGGAGGAGTGGTGGCGGGTGGTACGCCGCGCTCATCCCTATTCCACGCTGCCGCGGGAGGCCTTCGATGGGGTTGTCGAGATGCTCAGCGGGCGTTATCCCTCTACTGACTTCGCTGACCTAAAAGCCCGCGTGGTGTACGCCCCTGTGGCCGGCACCCTAGAAGCCCGTCCCGGCTCACAGCGCCTTGCGGTAACCAGCGGCGGCACCATCCCGGATCGCGGCATGTTCGGGGTTTTCCTGGCTGCCGGGGAGAACGACGGCGCGCGCCGGGTGGGCGAGCTGGACGAGGAAATGGTCTACGAATCTCGTGTGGGCGATGTGTTCACCCTGGGGGCGAGCAGTTGGCGGATTTTGGAAATTAACCGCAACCAGGTGATCGTTGCCCCCGCCGCCGGGCACACTGGTCGACTGCCATTTTGGGTGGGTGATGCCGCAGGCCGCCCGGTGGAGCTGGGCATGGCCATCGGTGAGAACCGCCGTACCTGGGGTTCTGACACTTTAGGGGATATACGTTCTGCCGATTTTGTGGACGCCCACACTCGCGCCAACCTCGATGCCTACTACCAGGAACAGAAGGAAACCGCTGGAATCATCCCGGATGAACGCACCGTGCTGATCGAGCGCTTCCGCGATGACATTGGTGATTGGCGCGTGGTGGTGCACACGCCGTTTGGTCGGGGAGTGAATGCACCTTGGGCGCTGGCGTTGGGTGCAGAGCTGAACCGCCGCACAGGTATCGACGCAATGGCAGTGGCAGGAGATGACGGCATGGTGCTGCGCCTGCCGTATTCCGAGGAACCTCCGGGAATGGAGCTTTTGCTCGGCGAACACGGCTTTGGCGGCTCCGAGCGGGCAGAGGCCACGCTATCGGATGTGGTGGAAGAAGTGGGATCCTCCGCCCTGTTTGCCGCACGTTTTCGCGAGTGTGCAGCTAGGGCTTTGCTGCTGCCGCGCCGAAACCCGGGCAAGCGCCAACCGTTGTGGCAGCAGCGCCAGCGTGCCGCCCAATTGTTGGATGTTGCCCGCGAGCATCCGGAGTTCCCCGTGATGGTGGAGACCATGCGGGAGTGTGTACACGACGTGTACAACCTGGATTTTTTGAAGACCTTGGTGGCGGGGCTAGGGCAGCGTGGTGTGCGTTTGGCGGAGGTCACAACCGAGGGGCCAAGTGCCTTTGCGGAGTCGCTGTTGTTCACCTATACCAGCGCCTTTATTTATGAGGGAGATTCTGCAGAACGGGCCGCAGCCCTGGCCGTGGATCCCGCGTTGCTTGCCAAAGTACTGGGCACCCGTGAGGAGGGCATGGCCCTAGACCCGGCTGCGGTACGGCGCGTGGTGAACGCCGCTCAGTGGCTGGCGGAGGGGCGCAAGGCTGGCAGCGTGGAACAGGCTGTGGATATGCTGCGTGCGCTCGGCCCGCTGAGCACCGATGGCGTGTGTGAGCGCCTTGAGCCGTGGGCGGGGACAGTGGAGGATAGCCTCAATCAACTGCTCGAATTGATTCCGACTCGCCTGATGGAGGTCAACTTCGGCGGGCAGGCCAAATTAGCTGCTGTCGAGGACATGGCGCTGCTGCGCGATGGGCTGGGAGTGCCAGTTCCACCGGGAGTTGCCATCGTCACTGAGCAGGTTGATCAGGTGGATAATGCCATTGACCAATTATTGCTGCGGTGGATGAAGAACCGCGGACCTACTACTGCCTCAGAGGCTGCAGCGGAGTTTGGCCTGGGACGCGCAACGGCCGATGCACTGCTTACGAAATGGACGCAAAATACTAGGGGAGCACAGCAGCGTCGCTTGAGCTCGGGGCGCTTTGTGTTTCTCGAGGACGCCACCGGTTCCGTCTCGCCAAGTGGCGCAGAGGCAGATGCCCAGTCCGAGATGCAATACGTGGACACAGGGATGCTGCGCCGTCTGCGTTCAGCGACTTTGGCCGCTGCCCGCGGAGCGTTGGAACCCGTAACTCAGCAGACCTATGCCCAGTTCCTGGCTGACTGGCATGGGTTGGGGCACATGCAGCGCGAGGAGCTCCTCAGCGTGCTCGAACAACTTGCCGGGGTGCCAATTCCCGCCAGTGCATGGGAAACGCTGGTGCTTCCAGCTCGCATTCCGGACTATCAGCCGGGGGATTTAGATGAGCTGCTCAGCACCGGGGAGGTTCTCACTACTGGTGCCGGACAGGCCGGAGCCAAGGATGCCTGGGTGAGTTTTATGCCCACTGGCATGGCCGAGTACCTGCTGGGAGGTGATGCAGGGCTGGAACGCGGCGTCGAAAAGAAGGAAGGGACATCCCTCGGCATGGTGGCCACGCAGATCCTCGAGCATCTGCAACGAGGTGGTGCGTTTCTGGCAGCTGAGTTGCAGTCGGCGACGGGAGCGGGACATGCGGAAGTGGACGCGGCGCTGTGGGAACTCTTCGATGCTGGGCTGGTTACTCCCGATAGTTTCGCGGCTCTGAGAGCACGGTTGGTGGAAGCAGGGACCACCGGTAAACAAGCTCATCGCGCACCGCGGAGAAACCAGGGGCGTGGCTCGGTGCGACGGGTACGGATGGGGCGCAGTGGTTTTGCGCGAGCAGCCCGACAGGCATTGAATGCGCACTCGTCCGTGCCAGGGCGTTGGTCGGCGGTATCGGGCGTTAGTCCAGTGAGTGCTATAGGTACTGCGGGTGCCGGTGGCGTAGAAAGGCCGGACGCTGCTGAAAAGGCTCTCGTGCTGTCCGAGGCTTGGATCGACCGCTATGCGGTGGTGACCCGCGGAGCCGTCGTTGCTGAAAAGGCCGCCGGTGGTTTTGCCGAGGCTTATCGAACTTTGAGCGCTTGGGAGGATTCCGGTGAAGTCCTTCGCGGCTATATCGTCGAAGGCCTGGGCGGTGCGCAGTTTGCCCCGCGCGATGTGATCTCCCAATTGCGGCGCGCGCAGGATGGGCGTGGTGGAGAGGCAATGAACAATTCGGAAGCCTCCGTTCCGCTGCTGCTGTCAGTTCTGGATCCGGCGAACCCCTACGGTTCCACGCTGCCGTGGCCACGTTCAAGCACTGTACAGCCAGGTAGTTCGAGCGCCGAGTTGATGGCTCCCACGCGTTCTGCTGGCGCCATGATTATCGTTGCGGCAGGTCGCGCCGAGGCGTATGTCTCTCGCGGAGGTAAAAACGTGGTGTTTTTTGCTCGGCTCGATTTTAATGACGCCACATCGGAGTCGCCGGCAATTCCCGCAGCGCAAATAGATCTGGTGGTTCGAGTCCTACGGGAAGCCGTCCGTGCTGGACGATTGAGTCCTGTGACCGTGGAGAAGGTCAATGGTTCCTCGGCGATGGACATTAATACGACGGATTGGGTAGCCGCTGGGGCGCGACTTACTCCGAAAGGATTGAGTATCCGTGCCTGAGGGTGATTCCGTTCTACAACTTTCCAACCGACTCCAATGGATGACCGGGCGGACGGTGCGGTACACGGATATTCGTGTACCGCGGTTTGCGACCGAGACTTTTGATGGGGATGAAGTGCACCGGGTCTGGCCCTATGGCAAACACCTATTTATGCACATTGGGGAGCGGGTGATCCACACCCACCTGAAGATGGAGGGGGTATGGGCGATTCACCGGGCGGGTGAACGCTGGCGTCGGCCTGGCTACAGTGCCCGCATTGTATTGCGCTTCAGCCCGCAGCATCCGGGAGGGGTAGAGATTGAGATCGTAGGGCACGATCTGGGATTTGTGCGGGTCTTTCCCTTTGCCGACTTCCCGCAGGTGGTGGAGCATTTGGGGCCGGACATTCTGGCGGATGAGTGGGAGACGGTGGGAAGGCATGAGGCAATCGAGCGGATTATGGCACGGCCCACGCGCTCCCTGGGGGCTGCTTTGCTGGATCAGAAGAATGTTGCAGGAATTGGCAACGAGTATCGCGCTGAGGTGATGTTCCTCGTGGGAATGCACCCGGAAGTGGAAGTCGGGAGAGTGGGAGAAGAAGGCGTCGCCAAGGCTATAGATATGGCGCGACGATTGATGTGGGACAACCGTCTTGAACCGCACCGGGTTTTTACTGGAGATCGCCGGCCAGGGTACAGCACGTGGGTGTTTGGGCGTGCAGGGAAAGCGTGCCGGAGGTGTGGGACGGCAATTTTGCAGGGGACGTTGGGCGGGCGCTGGGCTGGAGGAGATCCGGAACTGGATGCAGGCGAGCTGGAGCGCATCATTTGGTGGTGCCCAAACTGTCAAGGGCACTGAGGATTGAAGCTCCAGCAGGGGTAGTGAAGCGAGATACAATAACCCCATATTGGGGTAAAATGTAGCGCGCCCATTAAGGAAATGCCTGGTGAGAAGAGTTTACCTAAAGTTCACTAAAGTGGGGGTTATGGGGTGAATCGCAGGTTGATGGTTGAAATGTTTTGCTCGAAAAAGGGGTGAGGGTTCTTATATTTTGAGAATTGTTCGGCAGGGAACGGGGTGGGGCTACAGTTTGATCGAGTTTTATATGGTCGCGGCGAGAGGCTAATTGAAATCGAGTTCGAATTGGGTACATCAACAGTGAATGTCGTTTCGGGCGCGCCTGAGAGGCGTTTTAAGGGTTGGCTAAGTTTTCTACGGTTAACTAGAGGTTAACGCAAGATGACATTGGGATTGAATGTGGTGCACTGCGGTGCAAAATTGTCGAACAATGAGAAGCTTCGAGGGTCTAAAGTTGGATCTCGTCACTCAGAGCCTGAGCGGTGTGCGGTCCTCACGAATACCGAGCATCACCCAGGCGAGGGCACCCCTTAACCTGATTCGAACAAAGCCACCTGGGCGAAGACTCGCAAGACCCTTTGAAGTAGAGCGACGTGCACTATCGCAGCATCACCAATGCACTCGCTAACGCGGACCGGCTGTAGTCGGACCGCATTTTTCGACCAGTGGGCGTGCAAGAGGAGCACAAAACATGAAGAACCTGTGGAAGAACGGCGCAAGTGCTGCCGCTGCTGCTGTCATCGTTGCAGCTGCAGTCGCATCCCCGGCATCTGCCATCACCAAGGAAGAGCACTACCCGGAAACCCCGAAGCTGAACCCCACCCTGCCGATCGTCAACACCACCCACGGCAGCGACCACATCAAGGCCAACATCCTGAACCCGCACCCGGTCTGCAACTCCGGTGAGGATTACCGCACCGTCGTCTACAAGGTTGACGACAAGTTCACCCCGGCTGGCACCATCTCTGCTACCAACCAGTCCAAGAACACCATCCCGCTGACCCAGGAACTGTCCAAGACCCAGACCATCACCATCAGCATCAAGGGCGACCGCACCGAGACGGTCAGCGCAAACCTGGGCGGCGAGGCATCTGCCAAGAGCGGCAAGGGCAGCGTCGGAATTGCCTACGAGCTGGCTAAGAGCATCGGCGCTGAGGCTTCCTACTCCCTGAGCTGGAATGTTGGCCAGAAGATCGGCCCGTACGACGTTCCGGCCGGCCACACCGGCGAGGCTACTTACGGCTTCCGCACCATCAACATGACCGGTACCCAGCAGTTCTGCAAGGCGAACGGCACCTGGTCCACCCCGACCCCGTGGTCCGCTCTGACCCCGGTGAAGAACCAGGTCAACATGAAGCTGTACGGCAACCCGGCTGATTCCGCAGTTCCGGCTAAGCCGGAGGATGCGGAGAAGCCTTCCGAGAAGCCAGCTGACGACGCCAACAAGCCAGCTGAAGAGGCTAACAAGCCGGCCGAGAAGCCAGCTGACGACGCCAACAAGCCAGCTGACGACGCCAACAAGCCAGCCGATGACGCTGCCGCAAACAAGCCGGCCGACTCCGAGGCTGCTGACAAGCCTGCTGACGACGCAGCCGCAGAGGCTTAAAACCCCCTTCGCTAAAACTCCCGTGGCGTCGGAGCGCTTGAATACCTTCATCTCGCATCAACTCTCGCAACGCTTCGACCCGCACCTCTACAAAGTAAGGAACCCCCTCACATGAAGAAGAATGCAGCTTCCCTGACCCTCGCTGCCGCTATTGGTGTGACCACCGCCTTCGCAGGCGCTGGCAACGCTTTCGCAGAAGACGCCGTTGACCCTGGCTTCAACAACGACGTAGTAGCAACCGATGTCACTGCCGATGAGGCTGAGAAGCCCGCTGAAGCTCCAGCAGAAGAGGCTCCGGCCGCTGACGCTGAGAAGCCAGAAGCAGAGGCTGAGAAGCCAGAGGCAGAGGCTGAGAAGCCTGCCGAGAAGCCGGAAGCTGAGGCTCCGGCCGAGAAGTACGACCTGCAGCCTGAGATCCACGTTGCTGCTGGCAAGTCCGCAGGTTTCGCTGGCCTGGTTTCCATCTCCGCTAAGAACGTTGGCTCCGAGATCTACTACCAGGACTTCCCGGCTACCACCTTCCGCATCGACGTTCACACCGAAAAGGGACCAAAGGGTGTTGACCGCCTGATCACTCCGGGCTGGTTCAACGGTGCATACACTCGCGACCTGGGCTTCGACAAGGCCAAGTCTGTCCGCAGCTTCGAGGTCACCCTGTCCAACCCGGTCAACCCGGGTGAGTCCAAGCTGCTGGCTAACCTGAACTTCGGCGACGGCAAGACCAAGCTGGGCCGCCTGGTGAACTACATCACCGTCACGCAGACCGGTCGTCTGGAGGAGGACAAGTCCACCTCTAATGACCAGAACGTTGACTCCCGCGAAGTCACCACCACTGACGTGATGCACAAGCCCACCAAGGGTCTGTTCTAAGGACGTTTGATCCCCTGGTAGTGCAGCAACTTTAAAGGCTCCCCGCTTCGGCAGGGAGCCTTTGTCGCGCTTAAATCTTCTTGCGCTTAAACTTTTGGGCGCGACCTTCTCGCCCTGCTCGGCGAAAGGACAGTGCTTATCCTTGGCCAGGGTGCAGGGCAACCCAAATTGCATAAATCGCCAACCACGGAATCATAAGGGGGACAGCCAGGAGCATCGGCACTCCATTAAGGGATCCCGCGATGGGGTAGCAGATTTCGGTGCACCGCCTTGTTGGGAAGGCGAGGACTGCGAATCTCGGACAGTGGCGAACCCCCGCTTTTTGTGGGGAAAGAAATGCCTAGAGCATTTCAAGCAACGCTCCAAGCCACTCGGAAGCGGGGTTCGTATTAGATATCGACGCCCCAGGCCTCCGTGTTAGCAATTCTGTGTCTCCAATCACTCATCCCACTTGTTAGCGCTAGACCCGGTGCTGGCGGTAGTAAGCGATCAAATCGTCGGTGGAGGAGTCGCCGGCGTCACTGCGCTCCGCGCCAGTAACCGCAGGAAGCAGTGCGTTTGCCTGCTTCTTGCCGAGCTCTACACCCCACTGATCGAAGCTGTTGATGCCCCAGATCACGCCCTGGACGAAAACGATGTGCTCGTACAGTGCAATCAGTGCACCCAGTGCCTTCGGGGTCAGCTTGTTAGCCAGAATGGTGGTGGTCGGGCGGTTGCCGGGCATCACCTTGTGCGGGATGAGCTCAGGAGCCACACCTTCTTCCTCCAGCTCTTCTGCGTTCTTGCCGAAGGCCAGTACACGAGTCTGGGCGAAGAAATTGGACATCAACATGTCATGCATGCTGGTGGTTCCGTCGGCGGCCACTGCATCGTCGTGCGGGTTGATAAAGCCGATGAAGTCCGCCGGAACCAGGTGTGTGCCCTGATGCAGCAGCTGGAAGAAGGCGTGCTGGCCGTTGGTGCCGGGCTCACCCCAATAGATCTCGCCTGAGGGGATCTCCACCGGCGTGCCATCCAGCTGCACGGACTTGCCATTGGACTCCATCGTCAGCTGCTGAAGGTACGCGGGGAAGCGCGCCATGTCTTCGGAGTACGGCAGCACGGCATGCGATTGTGCTCCCAGGAAGTCCGTGTACCACACGCCGAGCATGCCCATCAGTACCGGAATGTTCATCTCCAACGGCTCGGTGCGGAAGTGGTCATCTACCTCGTGGAAACCCTCCAAGAACCGCATGAAGTCCTGTGGGCCAATGGCTGCCATCAGCGACAGGCCAATCGCGGAGTCCACGGAGTAGCGGCCGCCTACCCAGTCCCAGAACTCAAACATGTTCTTCGTGTCGATGCCGAAATCTTGAACCTTCTCTGCAGCGGTGGATACGGCCACGAAGTGCTTGGCAGTGATGTCGCGGATGGCGTCATCTCCCTCGACCTCAACCCCAGCATCGGAGAGGGTTTGCAGCAGCCAACGGCGCGCGGCGTGGGCGTTGGCCAGTGTCTCGGACGTGGTGAAGGTCTTGGAGGCAATGACGAACAGCGTGGATTCTGCATCGAGTCCGTCGAGGGTGCCGGCCACGTCCGCAGGGTCAATATTGGAGATGAAGTGTGGCGTAATTCCCGCCGTCATGTACGGGCGCAACGCCTGTGCAGCCATTGCCGGGCCCAAATCGGAGCCGCCGATGCCGATGTTGACCACATGCTTGATGGTGTGGCCGGTGACACCTTGCCACGAGCCAGAGCGCAGTGCCTTTGCGAAATCGCGCATACGGCCCAGCACGGCGTGTACATCGGCGGCTACGTCTTGTGTCTCGCCTGTTTCGGAATCAACCGGAATACTAAACTCCCGATCCACGGGAATGCGCAGCGCGGTGTGCAGTACAGCGCGGTCCTCGGTGCTATTGATGTGTTCGCCATCGAACATGGCGCTGCGGTGATCTTCCAGGCCACGCGCGCGAGCCAGGTCTAGCAGTAGTCGCAGACCACGCTCATCGATGAGGTTCTTAGACAGGTCCACATGCAGCGGGCCAACGTTATAGGTCATGTCACTGGAGCGCCCCGGCTGCTCGGTGAAAAGCTCCCGCAGTTGGGTGCCGCGTGTTGCGTCGGCGTATTCGGTGAGCTTCTTCCACTCCCGAGTCTTATGTGCGGATTCGCGTTGTTGTGGCATGGGCACTGCCGGGCTCCTTTCATCACTGCAAATGTCACTTTCCACGGTAGTGGAAATGCCGCGGGTGCGTGGTGGTCTGCGTAGTGGGCGCTGAAGGCGCGTAAATGTGGCTGGAGCTGAAGGCGCGTAAATGTAGTCGGCGCGGAAGGCGCGTATATGTGGAGGCATGACTTCTTTCACCATTCCATCTGATTTCAGCACTACTTTGAGCGCAGCCGGGCAAACCTTCGAGGTGCCTACGGGGTTGTTCTTGGGTGGAGCCTGGCGCTCTGGATCCGAAGGGGAAACTTTTTCTGTTCTTGACGCCGCCACGGGGAAGCCTTTCGCGGAAGTCGCGGCGGCAACAGAGGATGATGCGCGAGAGGCCATGGAAAAGGCTGTGGAGGTGCAAGCAGAGTGGGGTGAAACTGCTCCTCGGGAGCGTTCCGAGATCTTGCGACGGCTGTTCGATCTGGTAAACGAGCACGCTGAACAATTGGCGGCTTTGCAGTCTCTGGAGCTGGGACGTGCGCTACCGGATTCGAAGGGCGAGGTGACTTACGCGGCTGAGTATCTGCGGTGGTTCAGTGAGCGAACCGCGGCTATTAGTGGCGAGTATCGGGTTGCGCCCGCGGGCAATGGACGCATCGTGACTACACACCGCCCGGTGGGGCCGGTATTGGCTATTACTCCATGGAACTTCCCGCTGGCGATGGTTACCCGCAAGCTTGCTCCTGCGTTGGCCGCGGGATGCACCGTGATTGCCAAGCCGGCTCAGCTCACGCCATTGACCATGCTGTATTTCGCGGAGCTGGGCCGAATTGCGGGTATTCCAGATGGGGTGTTCCAGGTCCTGCCGACGTCTTCAGCTCGTCGCGTTTCCGCGTTGCTGGACGATGATCGCCTGCGCAAGCTGACGTTCACCGGCTCCACTGAGGTGGGGCAAACTCTGGCGGCCACCGCAGCGAAGAAGACGATCCGCACATCCCTGGAGCTGGGTGGCAACGCGCCTTTCGTCGTTTTGGAGCATGCAAATGTGAACAAAGCGGTGGAGCAGGCTATCGCGGCCAAAATGCGTGGGGCGGGGCAGGTGTGCGTGGCTGCTAACCGTTTCATCGTCCACGAGTCTTTGGCTGACGAGTTTGAATCCGGGTTGGTTCAGAAGATGAGCGAGTTCGTCATGGGGCCGGGTACTGATTCGAAGACCACGATGGGGCCGCTCGTAAGCGAAGAACAGCGGGATGGCGTGCGCGACCTGGTTGCGAAGGCCGTTGAGGAGGGTGCGAATGTGGCTCTCGGCGGCAATGAGGCATTGGAGAAGCTGGGGGAGACGCACCCTGATCTGGATCCGAATGGTTTCTGGTACCCCGCCACGGTGCTTACGGGTGTGACGCCCAAGTTTGAGATTGCTAACCAGGAAATCTTTGGCCCCGTTGCTGCTGTGCAGCGGGTCTCCAGTGATGATGAGGCACAAAAGATCGCCAACGATACGGTCTTTGGACTGGCGGGTTATGTCATGGGTGAGGATATGAAAAAGACGCTGCGCTTTGCCGAGCGAATGGAAGCCGGCATGGTGGGCGTGAACCGGGGAGCCCTGTCGGATGCTTCTGCGCCCTTCGGTGGCGTGAAGCAGTCCGGTCTGGGGCGCGAAGGTGGGTTTGAGGGTATCGAGGAGTACCTGGAGACCGTGTACCTGGCACTCGACGTGTAGAGATCTAGAGAGGTCTAGGACAGCGCTTGAAGAGTGGCCTCGTGCAGCAGGCCGTTCGTCGCGACGGCGGATCCGCCGTGCGGACCGTCCTCGCCATTGAGGGCAGTGAATCGCCCGCCCGCTTCCGTAACGATCGGCACTAGTGCGGCCAGATCCCAGAGGCTCACCTCCGGCTCCGCCGCGATATCCACCGCTCCTTCGGCGACCAGCATGTAGGACCAGAAGTCACCGTAGCCGCGGAGGCGCCACGCGGAATCCGTGAGGCTGATCAGCTGTTCGCGCTTGCCACATTGTGCCCACCCGGACAGTGAAGAAATGGCGATCGAGGAATCCTCGACCTGGCCGATTTTCGATACTTCAAGTTGTCGCGCGCCCGCCGAGGGGATTCCGCCCTCAGTGGTACCAGCCTCGATGCTTGCGCTGGCTGGAGTATTGAAAAGTCTCCACGCCCCAGCGCCTTCGGCTGCCCACCAACGCCGACCCAATGCAGGAGCGGAGACCACGCCCACGACGGGCTTGCCATCCACGAGCAGACTGATCAGCGTGGCCCATACGGGTACCCCGCGGACGAAGTTCTTGGTGCCGTCGATGGGGTCGATGACCCATTGCCGACCAGCGAAGGTGACGTCGCCGCCGAACTCTTCACCCAGCAGGGCGTCATCGGGGTGGTGGGCGGCGATGATAGAGCGCAGCTCCTTCTCCACGGCGGTGTCGGCATCGCTGACAGGGGTGAGATCCGGCTTAGACTCAACGCTGAGATCGTTGGCCTCGAAGCGCGCCATGGTGATCGCATCGGCTGCGTCGGCAAGCGAAAGCGCCAGGGTTAGGTCATCTGCATATGTGGAAACCGCGTCCGTCATGCAACACATGATAACCCTGTGGCGCGCGTAAGGCTATGGGGAAGATGTGACTGGTGTGAATAAGGGGTAGGGGCTACGCCTCACGCAGAGCTGTGGCAGCCTGCTCCACCGCGTCCGGCGCCCCGGCAATAAACCAGGTTGTGCCGTCTTTCTCTTCCTTCTTTGTGACGCCCCCAGCGCCCTCCACCAAAGCACGCCCCGGCAACCAATCCCAGCTGGCCACGCTGTGCTGCATCCAGCAGCCGAGCTCGCCTCCGGCGACGCAGGCCAAGTCAATGGACGCAGACCCCAGCATCCGCACCGTGGCAAACTGCGTGGCCACAGCGGACCAACTGCGTAGTCGGGTACTGTCCGCAATATCGGTGGGGTGTAGGTAGCCACCGAGGCAAGTCAGCTCCGCGGAGGTATTCGACAGACTGATGCTAGTGGCGTCACGAGTCGTAGGAATATCAGGACCGCCGAACCACGTATAGCCCATCGCCGGACGGTGAACGGCGCCGAACAACAGGGCATTCGGTTTATCCGGGTCACCCTCCACCAAAGCTAGGGCGGAACACCAATAATCGGAGCCAGTAGTGAAGTTGTACGTTCCATCGACCGGGTCGATAACCCACGTGCGACCCGACTTCGACTCCACTCGCGTGCCCTCTTCGCCCAAGAGCCCATCCTCAGGGCGGATCGCACGCAGGGCGTCGGCAATGAACTTCTCCGCAGCCCGATCGGCCGCGGTGACGACATCGCTGACAGATGTCTTGTGCTCTGTATCCACTCCCGTCTGACGCATGCGCCACGCAAGTCGACCTGCGTTGTAGACCAGCGCCTGAGCCAGATGATGATCGGAATCGTCGACATGCGCCACGATGAACGTCTTAATGATCGCGTTCAGCATGTCCTCGGGGATAGGGGATGAAGAATCAGAACCGTTAGTAGCCATGCATTCCATTGTGCATGCCGCGGGGTAGACTTGCGCATTATGCAACCGGAAGTTTCTGCAGACTTAAGCGACCTGGACGGCACCCTGACCACCATCGAGAAGGTGCTGGATCTCGACGAGCTGGGCGACCGCGCCCGCGAACTGGAGGATAAGTCCGCCGACCCCTCGCTGTGGGATGATCCGGACTACGCACAGCAGGTAACCTCCGAGCTTTCTCGTGTGCAGGCGAAGCTGAAGAAGGTGACGGGGCTACGCCAGCGTCTGGACGATCTGCCCGTGCTCTACGACATGGCCGACGAAGAGGCCGGGGATGACCCGGAGGCAGCCAAGGAAGCCGTGCAGCTAGCCGATGCAGAGCGGACAGAACTGCGTCAGGAGATTGAATCTCTTGAGGTGACGACCATGCTGTCTGGGGAGTATGACGAGCGCGAAGCCGTGGTAAATATTCGCAGTGCCGCCGGTGGCGTGGATGCTGCCGACTGGGCAGAGATGCTTTTGCGCATGTACACCCGCTGGGCGGAAAAGGCAGGGCACAAGGTCGAGGTCTACGACATTTCCTATGCCGAGGAGGCCGGCATTAAATCCGCCACCATTGTCATCCATGGCGAATATATGTACGGCACCCTTTCCGTGGAACAGGGCACCCACCGCCTGGTGCGCATTTCCCCATTCGACAACCAAGGCCGTCGTCAAACGTCCTTTGCCGAGGTAGAGGTGTTGCCCGTCGTGGAGCAGACCGACCACATCGACATTGATGAAAACGACGTGCGCGTGGACGTCTATCGGTCCTCTGGCCCGGGTGGGCAATCGGTGAACACCACCGACTCGGCAGTACGCCTGACCCACGTGCCCACCGGCATCGTGGTGACATGCCAAAACGAGAAATCGCAGATCCAGAACAAGGCCTCCGCCATGCGAGTGCTACAGGCGAAGCTGCTGGAGCGGAAGCGTCAAGAAGAACAAGCCGAAATGGATGCGCTCAAGGGCGA
Organism: Corynebacterium sp. 22-2729; assembly: GCF_053479475.1. NCBI lineage: Bacteria > Bacillati > Actinomycetota > Actinomycetes > Mycobacteriales > Corynebacteriaceae > Corynebacterium > Corynebacterium sp. 22-2729. Next base: position 253,414 of record NZ_JBRBCA010000002.1, on the reverse strand, counting down.
CGGCTCGAACTCCTGGGGTAACCAGATGCGCAACTATGTGCTGCACCCGTACCAGATGGTTAAGGATCTGCGGACGAACGTCGAGGTTAACGATCCGAGCAAGGTGCTAGACGGTGACCTCGACGGCTTCCTTGAGGCAGGCATCCGCTGGCGCATGGCGCAGCAGCAGGAGGCCTAAGCCTCAGCCTTTTAAGGGGTGAGGCCGTGGATGTAGCCGAAGCGGTGCTCCGTAGTGGAGATTGCCTGCTCGAGGAGCAGCGGTAGCAGCTCGCGGCGACCATCGGGCAACACATCCTGATCCAGGATCACGGAGCCGGACTTCGCAGCGGCCTCGTAGAACTCCTCCGGGCTATTGCCCAGGGCGCGGACGCGCACAGACTGAGCGATGGCGATCTCCTCGGCGAAGTCCCGGTCAGAAGAGGTACGCATCTGCTCGCCCAGCTCACCCCACTCGCGGGCAACCTCCGGGTTGGCGGAAATATCCAACTCTGTACCCGTGGCGGCGGAAGCCAGCTTCAGGCGCAGCAGATCGCGAGGATTCGCACCCTCGGACACGCGCACGCGCAGCGGTTCGAGCAGCGGCTTATAGCGGAACACATTGGATTCCACCACCAGTGCCGTTTTATCGTGCTCGACGCCGAACTCGGTGGACATTGCGTAGGCGTCCGACTCCGCGGCGCGGCGCAGCCACACGTGATCGTCCTTTGACAGGGCAGGGGAGCCCAGTCCACGGATCTCGCGGAGCAGCTGTGTGATGTGCGTCGGAAGGGTGCCGGCAGCCAGCTCGCTGATATCCCCTTCGGTCCACACGCCCTGCTGGGCAACGTAATTCGGTCCGCCGGCCTTCGCGCCACTGCCCAAGGAGGAGTTCTTCCAGCCGCCGAAGGACTGACGCTGCACAATGGCGCCCGTGATGCCGCGCTCCACGTATGCGTTGCCGACCTCCACGCGCTCGCGCCAGTAGGCAGTTTCCTCCACGTCGATGGTGTGAATGCCGCCGGTGAGGCCGAAGCCAGTGGAGTTCTGCCACTCGATGGCCTCGTCCAGGGTCTCGGCGTGCATAATGCCCGCCACCGGGCCGAAGCACTCGTGGGTGTGGAACCAGCTGCCGGGCTTCACATTATCGCGCAGACCCGGGGACCACAGGGTGCCTTCGTCGTTTAGCTTGCGGGGCTTAACCAGCCACTTCTCGCCCTTTTCCAATTCGGTCAGGCCGCGCAGTAGCTTGTCTCCCGGAGCTTCGATCACTCCATTCATGTACGTGGAGATGTCGGATCCCGGGCCCACCTTCATGGAACGCACCGCATCAACCAGCTGGTTGATAAAGCGCTTGGACTTGCCGATCGAACCGACCGTAATGATCAGTGAGGCAGCGGAGCACTTCTGACCAGCGTGGCCATAAGCGGACTTGAAGATGTCCGCGACCGCCAGATCCGGGTCCGCGGCAGGTGTGACGATGATTGCATTCTTACCGGATGTCTCCGCGTTAATGACCATGCGCGGTTTCCAGCTACGGAACAGCTTCGCGGTCTCGGAAGCGCCAGTGAGGATTACGGACTCTACATCCGGGTGGCTGACCAAGCGCTTGCCGGCCTCGGCCTCGTCTGCGTTGACCAGCTGTACCAGATCCTCGCTAATTCCAGCCTCGCGCAGGATACCCATGAATACCTCTGCGATACGAAGGACCTGCGGGGCGGGCTTGATGATCACACAAGCGCCAGCTGCCAGTGCGGCAAACACGCCGCCCAGCGGGATCGCAATCGGGAAGTTCCACGGTGGGGTGACAACCACCGACTTGTAGGGAGTAAACACGGAGCCGCGGACGTGATCCAGCTGGCGGGCGCTCTCAGCGTAGTAGCGGGCAAAGTCGATAGCCTCGGAGACCTCGGGATCGGTCTCTGCGACGGTCTTGCCGGCCTCGAACACCGCCGCGGAGATCAGCTTTGAACGGTTGTTGGCCAGTGCATCTGCTGCACGGTCCAGGAGCTCTGCACGCTCCGCGCCGGTCTTCTTAGACCACTGCTCGGAGGCCTCGCGGCAACGCGCGACGGCGGCGTCAATAACTGCAGGATCCGTAACCTGCGGAGTCTGGGCAGGGCCTGGATCGTTAGCAGGATCGACGATCTGCAGAGCCCACTCGCGGTTTGCGGGAAGAGTCGGGTCGGTATCGGGTTCGTTGACGAAGTTGCCCGGCAGGCCTGCGGACTGGGTGCCCTTCTTCTCGGCCTCTTCCTCCAAACGGTTTTGGGTACGACGCGAACCGGCGAAGGTATCCCAGCGATCGCGGACGGAGTTACGGAAGCGCAGCTCCTGGCCCTGCATCGGGGTCATGCCGGTGACGTCCGTCTCGTCATCCTCCGGGGTAAACAGTGCATAGAGGAAGTTCTGCTTCGCACCATTTTCCTCCAGGCGGCGCACCAGGTAGCTGATGGCAACGTCGAAGTCTTCCTTCTTTACCACCGGGGTGTAGAGGATCATATTGCCGACAACATCGCGCACGGCCTCGGACTGTGCAGGGGACATGCCCTGCAGCATTTCCACATCCAGCTGGTGCTCGACGTTTCGGGCAACAGAGAGCTCGTGAGCCAGTGCCAGGTGGTACAAGTTGTGCGAGGCCACGCCAACGCGCAGGTTTTCTGCGTGTTCGGGCTGCAGGATCCAGTCCAGCAGGCGCACATAGTTTGCGTCGACTTCCGCCTTGGTGAGGAAAGGAGCCTGCGGCCAGTCGTGGATCTCAGAATCCACGCGCTCCATGGAAAGGTTCGCGCCCTTCACCAGGCGCACCTTGATCTTCGCTCCACCCTTGGCGCGACGCTGCGCGGCGAACTCCGCCAGTTCCTGGAGAGCATCGAAGGTATCAGGCAGGTACGCCTGCAGCACGATGCCCGCTTCCATGTCGCGGAACTCTTCTTCGTCGAGCAGCTCGGTGAATAGCTTGATGGTCAGGTGGAGGTCCTTGTATTCCTCCATGTCCAGGTTGATAAAGGGGTGCGGGTTGCGCTTCATCGCCTGGCGATAAAGCGGGCGTAGGCGATCCTTGAGGCGCTCGATGGAACCCTCGAAATCCCAGTGGTTGAGTTGGCTGACCACAGAGGACGCCTTAACGGAGACATAATCGACCCGCGGATTCTTCAGCAGGTCGATGGTGTTATCGAGACGGCGCTGAGCCTCGGCCTCGCCCAGCACGGCTTCACCCAGCAGGTTGAGATTGAGTTGGAAGCCCCTGTCGCGGTAGTCATCCAGCATCCGGTCCAGGGCTTTGGATTCCGCGTCGAGCACCAGGTGACCGACAGTGGTGCGCAGGTAGGTACGCGCAATGGGCATCACGATATTCGGCAGTAGTGGTGCGGCAATGGAGCCAGCAGTGACCAGTATCGAATCGACCAGGCTCATGAAGCCCGGCACTGGCTCGGTGCGCTTGAAGGGATTCGCGATCTTGGCGAACTCCTTGGCCGAAACAGCATTGTCCTCTGGTCGGGCTACACGGTCGACGAAGGCAAAGGTGAACTCCACGCCATCGGGGTCGTGCACCATGTCCGCTAGCTGTTTGGTGGATGCCGAGGTTTCCTCAATCTCGAGCCATTGCTCGGCGCGGTGGATTGCCTTGGTGACCACCGCTTCGACATCGGAACTATTGGGTAAAGGGGTGTTAGCCTGGCTGCTCAACATCGACCTCAATTCTTAAGTCGTTGGCCAGGGCATCATGTATGAGCCTTGGCCAAGCTATGTGCACGGGTACGTTTTCCACCCTAATAAGGCGGGGTAAAACGGGCTACCGTGGGGTCGACTATGTGTGTTGCGGGGTTAATTCAGGCAGGAACGCCCTATTGTGCGGCGGGGTAATCCATCGGCGTGCCGGGGCCGAGAGGTAGGCCGACCATCCACCACAGCGCGAAGAACAGGAACCAGCCCACGAGCATTGCGATGGAATAGGGAAGTGCCAGCGACATTAGTGTTCCGATTCCCGCCTTCTTGTAGTAGCGCTGCAGGAAGGTTAGTGCCAGGGCGAAGTAGGGGCTCATCGGGGTGATGATGTTCGATGGGGAATCGCCGATACGGAACAGCATCTGCGTGACCTCGGGGGAGAAGCCTACGTACATGAACATCGGCACAACGATGGGGGCCATCAGCGCCCACTGTGCGGAGCCTGAGGTGATGAAGAGGTTGACTACCGCTACCAGAACCACAAAGGCAGCGAAGAGTAGCAGCGGCGGAAGATCGGCCTTCTGAAGCAGCTCCGCACCCTTAATCGCTGTCCAAGCTCCCAGGTTAGAGGCCTTAAACCAGGCGAGGAACTGGGAAACGGCAAAGAAGAGCACCATCATCGGCAGCAGAGACTTCAGCCCGCGAGCCATGAAGTCTGGAACGTCACTGGCTTTGGTGATGGACTTGATGCCCAGGCCGTAAATCAGGCCGAGGATAAGGAACGAAGCACCGATCGGCACGGCCACTGCAGTGATAAGTGGGCTGGACATTACCTCGCCGCCCTCGCCCTGCAGCGGAGAGAAAGGAACGAAAAGCAAGGCAAAGTAGAGTGCCGTCATCACTGCCGCAGCAAGACCGGTAACGCGCAGCGCACGCGATTCATCGTCGTCAAGCTGCAGTGCCGCAGTGATTTTTTCTTGCGGTACGTTGCCCGCGAGCTCGTCGTCCCCCTCGCGGCCGGTATTAAAGGTGACTTCCGAATAGTCGATCTCGTCGTGGTTTACCAGTTCCTGAACTCGCTTGTTCATGTATAGCTCGGTAAGAACCGTGATGATCAGCGCCAGCACGACGGCGCTAGCGGCCACGAAGAAGTAGTTGGCCAGCGGGGAGACGTCGTACTCCTTATCTACGATGTGTGCTGCCGAGGTGGAAATTCCACCCAGCAGCACGTCGGTGATGTTGAGCACTAGCGAGGAGTTAAAGCCCGCCGAGGATGCTGCAAAGGCAACCATGGCACCGACGATCGGGGAGCGTCCCACCGCGCGGAACGAAACTGCACCGAGAGGAATCAGAATCACATACACCGCGTCGGAGGCCACGGAACCTGTTACACCCGCCAATGCCACCACAAAGGTCAGGGTTTTAGCTCCGACCCGAGAGACAATCGCGCGCACCACTGCGCTGATCAAGCCCGAGTATTCCGCCACGGCAACACCCAGCATGACAGTAATGATGAGGCCGAGCGGTGGGAAGCTGACGTAGTTCTCCACCACGCCTGAGAGGATCTCTTTTAAGCCTTCGGAACTCAATAGGTTCACGATCTCCACGGGTTTGCCATCCTCCGGGTTGGTGGCGGTCAAACCGATTTTGTTAAAGATGAAACTGGAGATGAGAACTAGGCCGCCGAGGATAACGAACAGCCAAAATGGGTCTGGAAGTTTGTTTCCGATTTTCTCGATCGTTCCGAGGAAGCCCCCGGGTTGGTTGTCGTTCTTCGTCGCGGTCTTCTTTTCGCTCATGAGCTCTTTCTATCCTCGCCAAATCGAGGAGGGTCGAGGAGGGTAGGGTACGGGCGCCATTTCTTTGTGACGCCAACTTCAACCGGATTAGGTTGTGACTTTACATTCTGAGGTGCGTCGGGACAGAAGATAGCCGGATTCTGGCTTCAGAAAAGCAGTCACTTGAGTCACTTCAGTCATTTTGGACTATCTTTAGCTCATTAGTTTCGCTACACTGTGTGCTCGTGATCACCTTCGAAAACGTAACCAAGAGTTATAGGTCGTCCGGGCGCCCCGCCTTGGACAACATCACCCTGGACATCGAGAAGGGTGAGTTCGTCTTCCTCATCGGACCGTCGGGCTCCGGCAAGTCGACGTTTCTGCAGTTGATTCTGCGCGAGGAAAAGCTGGATTCCGGGGACCTCCACGTCGCCGGCTATCACGTAAACAAGATCAAGGGTCGCGATGTGCCGAAGCTGCGTCAGCGCATCGGCTATGTCTTCCAAGACTTCCGTCTGCTCCCGAAGAAAACAGTCTTTGACAATGTTGCCTTTGCCCTGGAGGTTATCGGCAAGAAGCGCTCGGAGATCCAGCACCTGGTTCCAGCAGCGCTGAAGACTGTCGGTCTCGACGGAAAGGAAAACCGCTTCCCACACGAGCTGTCGGGTGGTGAGCAGCAGCGCGTGGCGATCGCGCGGGCGTCAGTAAATAAGCCTTTGGTGCTGCTGGCGGACGAGCCGACCGGCAACCTGGACCCCGATACGTCCACAGAGATCATGATGCTGTTGAACCGCATCAACCAGAACGGTACGACCGTGGTGATGTCTACTCACGACGACGTGGCCGTTGATTCCATGCGTAAGCGCGTGATCGAGCTTTCCAAGGGCAAGCTTGTGCGCGATGACGAACTAGGTATGTACGGCGTAGGCCGCTAGACCGGGCCTAGCAAAGCTAGAAGTTAATAAGGGAAACATTTATGAAAACCAACTTTGTGCTCCGCGAGGCGTTTTCGGGCCTACGCCGCAATATGACGATGACCATCGCGATGATCATCACGACCTCCATCGCCCTAGCACTGCTGGCTACCGGCTTTTTGCTCAGTGCGATGACGGAACGGACGAAGGATATTTACTTCGACCGCATCGAGGTTATGGTGCAGCTCGACGACAAAATCTCGAGCTCCGATCCCACATGTACTTCCCCGGAGTGCTCCAGTATTAAGCAGCAGCTGGAGGGTGACGAGGGCGTGAAGTCGGTGACCTTCCGCAATAAGGAACAGTCCTACGAACGCTTTGTGGAACTATTCGGAGAATCCGATCCGCAATTGGTGGAGCAGACCGAGAAAGACGCGCTGCCCGCCGCCTTCCACGTTCGCCTGACGGATCCGGAAAACGATGGCCCCATCGAAGCGCTGCGTGACAACCCGGCAGTGACGAATATCGTGGATCAAGGCGATAACCTGCAGTCTGCGATGCGAAACCTGGACTCCATCCGCAATGCGTCGTTCATCGTTGCTTTTGTGCAGGCCGTGGCTGCCATCTTCCTGATTATGAATATGGTGCAGATCACCGCCTACTCGCGCCGCAGCGAGACCAGCATTATGCGCATGGTCGGCGCTTCGCGCTGGTACACCCAAGCCCCGTTCGTGTTGGAGGCCATGATGGCCGCCCTGATCGGTGCGGTGCTGGCTGTCGCCGGGATGTTCGCAGCTAAGGTGCTGGTAGTGGACCGTGCCCTGAAGGCTGTGTACGACCAACAGTTGGTGGCGCGGGTTACTAACAGTGACCTGTGGTTGGCGGCGCCGTTTGTCGTGCTGGTTGGCGTGGTCGTCGCTGCGGTCACCGCCCAGGTGACCTTGCGCTGGTACGTGAAGAACTAACATTGACGCCTTTTCATTAGGGGAGAACCCGGTGGTAGTGTGTGTCTGTCATGGCAGCAAAAAAGAGCACTCCCACCGATTCGGGGAAATCGAAGGGGAAAAAGGGAAAGACCCCCAAGGGTCAGTTTGTCGTTGCCACTAACCGCAAGGCACGCCACGATTACCACATCATCGATACCTACGAGTGTGGCGTCGTGCTGGTGGGCACTGAAGTAAAGGCTCTGCGGGAGGGTAAGGCTTCTCTTGTGGACGCCTACGCCACCATTGATGAAGGTGAAGTCTGGCTCCGCGGTCTCCATATCCCGGAGTATTCCATGGGACATTGGACAAACCACAGTCCTCGACGTACGCGGAAGCTGCTGCTGCACCGCAGGGAAATCGACTCTTTGATGGGTAAGGTTCGTGACGGTAACAACACCTTGGTTCCGCTGCAGTTGTATTTTGTCTCTGGCAAGTTGAAGGTGGAGCTGGCACTGGCTCGCGGTAAGCAGGAGTATGACAAGCGCCAAGACATCAAGCGACGCACCGAGGAGCGCGAGATAACGCGCGAGATGGGGCGCCGAATCAAGGGGATTAAGGGCTAGGCAGTGCACGTGGAACGTTGGTCTCTTCAACACCCGGAGTTCGGGCTGCTCGAAGTAATTGTTGGGGAACCACCGGCCTTGCGTCGCATCGATCCTGACTTTCCTAAAAGCAAGAAAGGAAAATCCGCGGAAGAAACGGCGGAAAAGACAGCGGACGATGAAGTCGTGGAGGTGGACGAGGGGGCGTCCACAAGTAAAGACAGCGACCAGAGCAGCAATAAACTGGTGCAGAAATTCGCCAAGCTGGAAGAAGACCTAGATAAGAATCTAGAACTGCTGGTGCGCCGTGATGGGGTGACGATCGGACGCTTTAAGAACCTGGCTAACCAGAAACTTGACCTGGGAAAGACCGACACGACCTTAGAACCCGGGGAATACGGCGGGGAGGTGACGCTTGCGGCGCCGTACCTGGGGTGGACCTCGAATTTTCTAGATATTTGGATGCTCGAGGTAAAGGTCAAGGATGAAGAAGGGGTAGTGCACCTCGACCCGCCAGAGGGGTCGCGGGCGGCGCAGCGTTGGGCAGCGATGGAGGAATCACCGTTCAAACGCTGGTTCTATCCGCTGATTACTGGCCTAGGGAAGGGTAGCTGGGCGCTGGCCGTCATCGTGCTAGGCCCTCTGGCTTCCAAGCTGATTGCATGGTTACTTAGCTTTCTACCCGACTGGGATATCAATATTCCCTGGCCGGACATCAACCTGCCATCGATCCCGTGGCCGGACATTAATCTTCCTTCCATTCCCTGGCCGGATTGGCATTTACCGGACTGGCACCTACCCGAATGGATGGAGCCGATTCTGCGCGTGATCGGATTTATGGCCGATTACAGCAAGGTATGGGTACCGATCGTCATCGGCATCGCAGTGGGACTCATGGCAGTGAAGAACAATAGGAAGTCCAAGGAGCGTAAGGCGAAGTGGGACGAGACTGGGCTCGACTCCGCGCAGGACGCTGATCCGGAAAACGAGGCTGAAAAGTAGGGTTCTTGAACTGCCGCGGTGCAGGGGTGTAAGGTTAAATTTCCTGTTGTACAAGCGTTTCCGCAGCAGGGATCATGGGGTCGACTTGGTTTCGACTTTGTGCATTGAGCCAGGGGAAGCGTGCCGGTGAAGGCAGACGACCACCGATTTTAAGCGTCGCTGCGAATTTATAAGCGCCGAGAACACTCAGCGCGACTACGCCCTCGCTGCCTAATTACAGCGACCGCGTGTCTGTCAGCCCGGGGATGTCCCTGACCCGGTAGCTGGCATCGACTTAAGGGACTTGCCGCTCGGCTTTGTTGCTTGGGCCGTGCGGGACACCTTTCGAGCAACTGGGCCCATCATCCAGGCTGGTTCGCGAGTGCTGGAGGGTCGAGCAGAGGTCATGAGCGAACTGCGCACGGAGAAGCCCTGGCGAGGTCGCAAAGGACCCGGGTTCAATTCCCGGCGGCTCCACCAACGTTGAACCCCAGTTCTAAGATGAGCTGGGGTTTTGTCGTATTTGTGCAGAGGTGCGTACGCGGTTGCCGCCTCCGCAGATCTGCTAGTCAGTTAGACTTGCCAGCATGAAAGCGCCCGAAAGACTATCGCCCTCCGATTGGCGCTTTGCCGGAACCTTCCGCCCTTATCAGCAGCGCATCCTCGATCGCTTCAACGATTTGAAGCAGACTCACCGCATTCACATCGTCGCTGCGCCCGGTTCAGGAAAAACGATCCTCGGGCTGGAACTAGTGTGTCGACTCGACCAGCCTGCATTGATATTGGCTCCGACCATCACCATCCGAGATCAGTGGATCGATCGTTTCGAAACGCATTTTCGCAGCGATAGCGCGTCCGATCCGCGGAAATACTGCTCTACATCGCTGCACGATCCGGCCTTCTTAACAGTCATCACGTACCAGGCACTGTACTCTGCCTACACCCAGGCGCTCGATGAGGAAACCGGTGAAGATTTCGCCGACCTCGATATCCTCGATGCGGTTCGCAACATAGGTACGGTATGCCTCGACGAAGCACACCACCTGCGCTCCCAATGGCATCGCGCCCTAACTGCCTTCATGGATCAGCTCGGTCGCCACACGTCAGCTCTCAATACAATCGCGCTAACGGCCACGCCGCCATATGATTCCACGCCCGCAGAATGGCAGCGCTACGAACAATTATGTGGCCCGATTGACGAAGAGATCTTCGCTCCGGAACTCGTAGCTGCCGGCAACCTGTGTCCCCACCAGGACTACATCTATATAACGAAGCCCAGCGAGGCGGAAAGGCAGGAAATTGCCGCCCTTCGTAGGCGCGGGAACGAAATCTTAGAAAACCTGCAGCAACAAGGAGTGCTGGCACAGCTAGCGAACGACCTCAATCGGCTAAATGATGAGCAACTGCAGGTAGGCCTGGATGACGAGGACAATTTCTATGCCCTCAAATCCCTGTTGACCGCTACAGGATATCCCATTGCGCCGCATATTGAGGCGATACTCTGCGAAAAACGCTCGGACCTACCCACCGAACTTGGGCTGCAGTTCGTTATTGACCACCCCGATTTCTTTAGTGCCAGCCCGGTGGTGGCCTCTGCATTGCGCGCCAACAACCTCCTCAATAAGGAAAAGATCTCCATTGCTGCGGAGAAAAAGGTCAACCGGATACTGACCCACTCCGCGGGCAAGATCCGTGCAGTTGGCGACATTGCCGAAAAGGAAGTCGCCGCGATGTCCGACTCACTGCGCATGGTGGTTCTAGCGGATTACGTCCAGCGGGATTACCTGTCTGGTGTAGGCAGTGATGATGCCCTCGTCCACGTGGGCGTCATCCCCATCTTCGAAGCCGTGCGACGGCGAGTAGGCAGCAGCACAAAAATAGCCGCGATCAGCGGCTCGGTTATCATCATCCCGCGCACAGCGCTGGAGCAAGTGGAATCTTTCGCCGCGGAACTTGATGGCGAGGTTACGGTCGCCAAGGACCTCACCGACGAGTACGTGGAGGTGCGCTTCACCGGCGGGACGCGGGTGTCGGTGCCCGTGATAACCCACGTGTTTAGGGAAGGACTTTTCACAATTCTGGTGGGGACCGCCGCGCTACTGGGGGAGGGATGGGATTCGCCATGCGCCAACGCACTGATTATTGCTAGCTCCGTGCGAGCATTTATGTTGACCAACCAGATGCGTGGCCGGGTAATTAGAGTCGACCCGGACGCGCCGGAGAAAACCGCAAACATTTGGCACATCGCTACGTGCGAACCGGACAACCGGTCAAGCCTCAGAAAGGCCCTGGATAGCGGGGCACAGACCCTCAATATCGGGGCAGGGGAAGCAGCCGAAGTGCTGGGATCCCACGACGTGCGTTCGTTGCAACAACGTTTCGAAGCCTTTGTCGCGCCGCGCGCTGACGCGCCAGTCATTGAGAATGGCTTCGAACGCTGCTTCGCGGAACCGCCGTTCCAGGCCTACCGCCGAATCGACGATGCCAACCAGGAAATGCTGGCTCGAGCCTTCCGCCGAGACACAATGCGAGACCAGTGGTTGGAAGCGCTGGGTCTGGGCAATGTACCGGATGGGCAGCCCTATGAGATGCAGTTCCGCATGAATATCGAAAAGCCAGCAACGGCCACAGTGGTGCCCTACCTAGACGTGATTATCGCCTATATCTGCTTCTTGGCGGTCATGTTCGTGTTAGCTCTAAGCCGAAGCATGCCACTACTTCCAGCAGAAGGGCAGTGGCTGGGTTTCGGAGTGCTGGGACTGCTCGGCGGTGTAGCGTCACTGCTGCGTACCCGGAGGGTTCGCCAATTGACCGACGCTACACGGCGGATAAAGGCCGAGGCCACGGCGCTGGCACGCACCCTGAGTGCTTTAGGGATCATCAAGACCCGCAACCTCATGGCGGTTGTTGACGAAGGTCCTATGGGGCTGAATGTGCGCCTTTCCGGCGGAACATTCGCCGAAAGGAAGCTCTTTGCGGACGCCATGGCTCAGCTCTCCGGGGAGATCCGCAACGCGCGCTATCTGATTGCACCCGCGCACCAGGTGCGTATTCGCGGCATTTTCTGCGCGCAATCGGTGCCCGACGTGATTGGCACGCGTCGGGAGAACGTTGATGAATTCATCGCACAGCTAGACCACGTGAACTTGCCGATGCGTGCGGTGTATACCCGCAACTCAGAAGGGCGGGCGTTCCTTTTGCGAGCGCGCAAGCTCAGTGGCACAAATATTGCGGCTCGCCTGACGAATCAAACACGGCGCTACGACCGGCAGCTGCCGGCAACTGCACTGTTGCAAAACTGACAAGGGCACCCGCACTAACGTAGGGATTACTAATCATCTGACTGTGCATATTATTCTTTGATACATGAACGCAGTCCTTGTCGCCGTCGTAGTCATGCTGATCCTCGCACTGCTTAGGGTGCATGTAGTTCTGGCACTATTCATCGGCGCCATCATCGGCGGCCTGCTGAGCGGCATGGGCTTGGACGCCACAATGGTGGCCTTCCAAGACGGCCTTTCCGGGGGCGCGAAAATTGCGCTTAGCTATGCCCTTCTCGGTGCCTTCGCGATGGCTGTAGCCAGCGCAGGGCTGCCCAAGCTGCTGGCAGACTCACTGCTGGGGAGACTCGGCGTCACTAACAAAGAAACAAAGAACCGCGCCGCAGCCCTAACGAAATGGCTCATGCTGGCCGGCATCCTTGCGATGGCGGTGATGAGTCAGAACCTCATCCCGGTACACATTGCGTTTATTCCGTTGATTATCCCGCCACTGCTAAGCGTCTTTAACAAGCTGCAGCTGGATCGTCGCCTGGTCACCTGTATCCTCACGTTCGGCCTGATCACCACCTACATGTGGATCCCGCTGGGCTTTGGCTCGATCTTCTTGAACGACATTCTGCTGGGCAATATCAATAGCGCCGGCATGAGCACGGACGGCATCAACGTGATGCAAGCAATGGCCATCCCCGCTTTGGGTATGTTCTGCGGCTTGTTGATCGCAGTGTTCATTACCTACCGCACACCGCGCGAATACAAAGAGCGCCCGATCACGGACACGGAGACCACATCCGACGGGGAGATTTCCCGCTACAAAATCATTGTCTCCATCGTCGCAATCATCGCCACCTTCGCTGTACAGGTTGTGATGCAGACGATGGACATGGAGGCCGATTCGCTGCTGATCGGTGCCCTGGTTGGCCTGACGATTTTCATGGGCACGGGTGCTGTCGATTGGAAGAAAGCTGATGACGTTTTCACGGCCGGTATGCGCATGATGGCACTGATCGGCTTCATCATGATCACCGCTCAAGGCTTCGCCGCTGTCATGCAGGCCACCGGCGAGGTCGAAAGCCTGGTTAACACCTCCGCTGATCTTTTCGCAGGCAACAAGGCCGCTGCCGCGTTGGTGATGCTGCTGGTCGGCCTGGTCGTCACCATGGGCATCGGTTCGAGTTTCTCGACGTTGCCGATTATCGCGACGATTTACGTTCCGCTGTGTGCGTCGATGGGCTTCTCGCCGGTCGCGACTGTGGCGATTGTGGGTACTGCAGGTGCTCTTGGTGACGCCGGCTCCCCAGCTTCTGACTCGACTCTAGGCCCCACGTCGGGACTTAACGCAGATGGCCAGCACGACCACATCCGGGATTCCGTAATTCCGACATTCCTGCACTTTAATATTCCGCTGCTGATCGCCGGCTGGTTTGCCGCGATGGTTCTTTAGCCAGCAACACCAGTGGAGTCCGCTAGTAGCGGATCACTAGGTTGCGCGCGTCCGTCGGTCCGAGCAGAATCTCCGGCGCCAGGCCGAAATTCGTCCAACGGGTACGGCTGGCCCAATCCAAAGCCTCTTCGCTCATGTTGTGGCGGAAGTTCACCGCAATGCCATCGGAGTAAAAGCGCAACTGGGTAGCGCCGGTCGGCCAGTTCTTCGCTGCCGGGGTTTCCAAGAAAACAGCGTGGGTATCTACGTCCGGCTTATCGCGGTGCGCGCGGTGGGTGTGGCCCGCCAAAACCAACTTGACGCCGGGAGCTGCCTGAATCATCTTCTGCAAGCGCATGAGATCCGGGTCGCGGAGGATAAACGCTGGACCCGCGACATTCGACCAACCAGCCTCGCGTGTCATGGGGTGGTGCAGCATCAACACGGTCGGCTTGTTTGGGTCGCGGCGCAAGAAGCCCTCAATCTGGCGGAACTGCTGTGGCTCGATCCGACCACCGGATTTATCCAATTCCGTAGAGTCAATGCCGATCACGCGCACGCCTGCGGGCTCCAAGTCCATCATCCATGCTTGCTGGCGGGGCTCGAAGACATCACCAAAGGGGTCGAAGTGCTCCTTGCCGTAGGGACTAGCGGTTTCGTAACCAGAGGAACCGTCGGCCTTGTGTGGGCGGTCATGGTTGCCACGGGTCACGCGCCACGTTCCGGAGAACCTATCCAACATCTCCTTAGCACGGCGAACCTCTGCTGGGCGAGCCTCACTGGTCACGTCACCATTGACGAAAAGGTGGGTGGCGCCACAGCTCTCTGCGGTATCGATAACCGCATCCAGGCATACCTCTGGGTAGGGAGCCGACTGTGGGTTTGGCACGGCCGGTGGAGGGAAACCATCGAACCACAGGCCGTCCTGCGCTTCGCCCATATGCACATCGTTGGCCACCACTACAGTCTGCAAAAGCTCACCGGAGAGGCGCGGCAGGGTAGTGAACTCCCGTTTGTGCTCCTGGAAGTAATTGTGGGTGGCATTTGCCTCGACACCGTGGGAGGAAGCACTGAAACGGTAGGTAGTCTCCGGCTGCAACCCCTCGACCGTCAAGATGTGGAAGAAGGCATTCTTTTCGGAGCGGACGATCTTCGTATCTTGCGGATTATCCTCCGGCCATACGCGCAGTGTGCCCTCAGTGGGCATGCCCACTGGACGCTCGGCGATGCTGACCTTCGCATCCCACGTCAGCCAGCTAATAGTGACGGAATCCTCCGTAACAGTTACCACCTGCAGATCGCCGGCCAGGAACGTCCCGTTCGGACTGCTTCCCCTGCGCCCCATCACCCAACCGGTCTCAGAGCTACCGATATTGCTCGGGGTATAGCTGGCCGAGCCCGCCAGCCCCGGGGTGCTCGCGGAGCCCAGCGCAGAGCTACCAGTGAGCCCGCTACCTGCCAGGGTGGAACCGCCTGCCCCCGTAGCCGGTTGTGCGCCCGCCTTTGCAAGCGGCCCCACCACGAAAGCTGCGGAACCGGCGCTGAAGCCAAGCGCTTTGAAGAATCGGCGTCGAGAAAAAGAACCTTTATTGCCCATAAGCGCACAGGGTAAAAGTCGTGCGTGACAAACAACCGGCCTTTAGGCAGCGGGAAGGGAAAGGCCTAGCGAATACTGGGTTAACTGCGAGGGATGGAAAGTAGCTAGTTGATTTTTTGCTCGTGGCCCGCCCAGGCCTCCTCACGCAGCTCATTCTTGCGCACCTTGCCAGTGGAGGTGCGGGGAAGCTCGTCCAGAATCCGTACATCACGTGGCACCTTATAGCCCGCGATGTGGGCACGGCAGTGGGCGCTCACGGCCTCTTCCACCGCGGACTGATCCGTACCATGAGCCTCCGGGCGCAGCACCACATACGCGCGTGGGCGCTCGCCCCACTTTTCATCCGGCACGCCGATCACAGCGCAGTCGGAGACATCCGGATAGCTAATAACGGCCTGCTCAACCTCGATGGTGGAGATGTTCTCGCCGCCGGAAACCACCACGTCCTTCGCACGGTCCATCAGCTGGATATAGCCATTGGGGTGCATCACGCCCAGGTCGCCGGTGTGGAACCAACCGCCACGGAAGGCATGTGCAGTGGCCTCTTCGTTGTTGAAGTACCCGGCCATGATGCCGTTACCGGTCAGCACAATCTCACCCAACGTCGCACCGTCGGCGGGTACGTCGATAAGTGCCTCGTCCTGGCCTTCCGTCGGCTCGATCACGCGCACATCCTCGTTGGTAATGGACGCCACACCCTGGCGCGCCTTCAGCACCGCGCGACGGCGAACCGTCATGTCCTCCCACTCGGGTTGTGCCTCGCAGACGGTAAACGGGCCGTAACTTTCGGTCAGACCGTAGACGTGCGTGACTTCCACGCCGATGTTCTCGCAGCGGGTGATGGTCGTCGGGCTCGGAGGTGCGCCTGCTGTGGTCACGCGCAGGTTTGTTACCCGGCGCTTGTTTTCGTCGTCTACCAGGGTGTTTAGTACAGCCGGTGCGCCACACATAGCGGTCACGCCCTCGGTACGGATGAGTTCCCACATCTCCGGGCCACGAACCGCGCGCAGCGCCACTTGGGTTGCACTGACGGCCATAGCTGCCCAGCCCGTGCACCAGCCGGAACAGTGGAACATCGGCAGGGTCCACAGATACACCGTGTCGTGGCTGAAGTGCTGCGTGTGCGCCTGCCCTAGCGCGTTCAGGTATGCGCCGCGGTGGGTGTAGATCACGCCCTTCGGCTTGCCGGTTGTGCCGGAGGTGTAGTTAATTGCGATGGTTTCGTTCTCGTCACGCACGCGGTAGGGAAGAGGCTCTTCATCGCGATGCTCGGCCAGGTACTCACTAAAGGTCGTTACTAGTGACGCCCCTTCGGGGTCAGTAGCTGGGCTATCAACCTGGGGCTCCACGCCTTCCTTATTGGCGATGTACACCGCGCGGCGGAGTTTCCTTTCTCCGGAAGCGAGGATGGGGTCGATAAAATCCTTTTCTCCAATGAGTACGTCGATGGAGGCGTGATCGAGAATGTAGTTGACTTCCGCCGGAGCCAGACGGGTATTGATCGGTACGGTCACTGCACAGGCCAGCGGCACGGCGAACTGTGCCAGCAGAGCCTCGTAGCTATTGGCGGCGAGAATGCCTACACGATCGCCTTCGGCCACGTGGTCGGCGATCAGTGCGTGAGCAAAGGCTTGCGTATCTTGGTTGAACTCCGCAAAGGTGATTCGGCGTGGCCCGTCGATCGCGGCTACCTTGTCCGGGTGAACCTGGGCAGAACGCTGCAAGAAGCGCAGGGGAGTAAGTGGTGCGTTAAGGCCGTGTTGCGATGCGAAAGTCATGCCCGAGACTGTAATTTAGATCACTCCCGCGCGAGGCGAAATCATTAAAACAGATGGACTTAGAACTGCCTGCAGGTGCCCTCATTAAAGCGCGCTGCGCCAGGGGTTCTTGGTATCGATGAGGAACTTCTCGACATCCGCCGGGCGTGCCCGCAGGGTGGGGTCGAAGGCCAAGTACGCCTTGGTTTCTCGGGCGATAAGGCCGGAGAGGATCAGCAGACCCACCAGGTTCGGTAGTGCCATCAGGCCATTGGCAATATCTGCGAAAGTCCATGCCAATCCGATCTCTGTGGTCGCGCCAACAAAGACCACACAGGTAAACAGCATGCGATAGGGCAGGGAAGCCCAGGGGCCAAAGGCCCGCTCTGCGTTGCGCTCGCCATAGTAGGACCACCCCAGGATGGTGGAGAAAGCGAAGAAGACGATGGAGAGGGAGACGATAGTGCCGCCCCACTCCGAGCCGATGCCCTTGCTGAACGCCTGAGCTGTCATGTTGGCCGCATTGTCCTCACCGGTATCCCACACACCGGTGGTGATGATCACCAGGCCGGTCATCGTCACCACAATGATCGTGTCGATAAAGGTCTGAGTCATAGACACCAGGCCTTGACGCACGGGGTGGGTGGTCTTTGCCGCTGCAGCGGCAATTGCAGCCGACCCCATGCCCGACTCATTGGAGAAAATGCCACGAGCCACACCCATTTGCATAGCCAGCATGATCCCCGAGCCTAGGAATCCACCGGTTGCAGAGGTTCCCGTAAAGGCGTCACTAAAAATAAGTCCGAAAGACGCCGGGATGTCATTGGCGTGCAGCGTCAGCACCACAAGTCCACCGCCGATATAAATAAGGATCATGAGTGGCACGAACGCCGAGGTGACCTTACCGATCGAGCCAATGCCGCCCAACAGCACCGCACCCACGAGCACGAACATCACCGCGCCGGTGACCGTGGGGCTGACATTAAAGGTATCTTCCAAACCAGCGGCAACTGCATTGCCCTGTGTTAGGTTGCCGATGCCAAAGGAGGCGATGATTGCCGCGATGGTGAAGAACCACGCGAGGAATTTTCCGAGTCCGCCGGGAATACCTAGCGACAGGTAGCGCTGCGGGCCGCCGGATACGTTGCCCTTTGAATCGGCAACGCGGAAACGCACACCCAGGAATGCCTCCGAATACTTCGAAGCCATGCCCACCAGGCCAGTAACCCACATCCAGAACAGTGCGCCGGGACCACCGACAGAAATTGCAGTGGCCACACCCACAATGTTGCCCACTCCCACGGTCGCAGCCAGGGCAGTGGTGAGCGCCTGGTACTGGGTGATGTCGCCCTCGCCGCCCTCGTCATCGCGGTCGATCAGGCCGTGCCGCAGCGCTACCCACAGTTTGCGGAATTGCACACCACGCAGGCGGAACGTGAGCCAAAGTCCGGTGAGAAGCAGCAGTGGGATGAGTAGCCACTGGCTCCACACAAACTTGTCGATCGAATCCAGAACGTTCTGGAGGTTCTCCGCGAATGAAACGTCTTGCATGAACTACAGACAGTACGCCGGTAGCGGGGAGAGATGAAACGGTTTCCAAAAATTCCTCGATAGGTTCCGCTTTGCGGTTACCCGTTGTTAAAGAGTTATTAAGGGGGGCGTCTTTCGGGTGCAAGAGCGCTGAAAAACGGTGCAGAATCGGGCACCATAAATATTGAGCACAAAAATTTGCTTTAAGGCACCACTGCTTCAGGCACCGACCGAAGGATTAAAAATGCACCCACGCGCTGGCCAGCCCGCCACTCCCGAAGACCTCACCGATATCCCGGCCCTGCTCGAGGCCTACTCCGCTACGGTTCCAAACTTGGCCGATCCGGGCCAGCGCGTCAGCTTCGGCACGTCCGGTCATCGCGGTAGCGCCTTCGATGGAGCCTTTAACGAGGCACACATCCTGGCAACCACCCAGGCCATCGTCGATTACCGCCGCGAGCAGGGAATCAACGGTCCAATTTTTATTGGCCGTGACCCGCACGCTCTTTCTGAACCGGCCGAGGCTACCGCGCTGGAGGTCCTGGCTGGTAACCGCGTGACGGTCAAGGTGGATCAGGAACGCGGCTTTGTGCCCACCCCGTCTGTCAGCTTCGCGATCCTGGAGTACAACAAGCAGCTGCCCGGTGGGCCGGAAGGCAACGACGCTGGCCGCGCCGACGGTATTGTCGTGACTCCCTCTCACAACCCGCCACGTGACGGCGGCTTCAAGTACAACCCGCCGACCGGTGGGCCTGCGGATACCGACGCCACCAGCTGGATTGCCCGCCGTGCCAACGAATACCTGGACGCAAACCTCGCTGGCGTACTGCGTTCCACTTCCACCGAACTAGTGGAGAGCCACAACTACCTGGGCAACTATGTTGCCGCTCTGCCGGAGGTTATCGACATCGAGGCTATCCGCAACGCAGGCGTGCGCATCGGCGCCGATCCCATGGGTGGTGCCTCCGTGGCGTATTGGGAGCGTATCGCTGATGTGCACGGCCTCGATCTCACGGTCGTCAACCCCACCATCGATCCCGCCTTCGGTTTCATGACCTTGGACTCTGACGGCAAGATCCGCATGGATTGCTCTTCGCCGTCCGCGATGGCCTCGCTGGTCGATTCTGTCGCAGGCGCCGGCGGGGCTTCCTATGACATCGCTACTGGTAATGACGCCGACTCCGACCGCCACGGAATCGTCACCCCAGACGCAGGCCTGATGAACCCAAATCACTACCTTGCCGTGGCCATCGAATACCTCTTTAGTCACCGTGAGAACTGGCCGCAAGAGGCCGCCGTGGGCAAGACCCTGGTGAGCTCCTCGATGATTGACCGCGTTGTGGCTCGTATGGGACGCAACCTGATGGAGGTTCCGGTCGGGTTCAAGTGGTTCGTGCCGGGGCTGGTCAATGGATCCGTGGGCTTTGGCGGAGAAGAATCCGCCGGTGCTTCCTTTCTACGTCGCAACGGGCAGGTCTGGTCCACTGATAAGGACGGCATCATCGCTGACCTGTTGGCGTCCGAAATTAAGGCAACGACCGGCAAGAGCCCTTCAGAGCGTTATCGGGAGCTGGCCGAGGAACTAGGCGCGCCGCAGTACAAGCGCATCGATGCCCCGGCCAACCGCGAGCAGAAGGAGCGTCTGAAGAAGCTCAGCGCCAACGACGTAGAAGCAACCGAATTGGCGGGGGAGAAGATCGAGTCGATCTTGACGGAGGCTCCAGGCAACGGCGCGGCTATTGGGGGAGTGAAGGTGACCACCGAAAACGCTTGGTTTGCCGCCCGCCCAAGCGGTACGGAGGACAAGTACAAGATTTATGCTGAGTCCTTTAACGGTGCCGACCACCTGGAGAAGGTGCTGGAGGAGGCGCAGGTTGTCGTGGATGGCGTGCTGGGCTAGACCCACAACATTGGGGCGGCCTCTTCTCTGGGGCAATCGCTGCAGGTTTGCGTAAAATCACGGGGTCGATTCAGTGTTTTGCCAGACTCTTGCGATACCCTCATGCGCAGTAGACACGTCACCATTTCGGAAAGGAACACTCGGTGAGCCAAAAGATTAAGGCCCCTAATGCATCTAAAGGGGGCAACGGCTTCCTGTGGGGAATCATTGCAATTCTCGTCATTGCAGCTGTAGCCATTGGTTTCATTGTGTACAACAACCAGAAGCACAAGGTCGATAACATCAGCCTGCCGAACGATGAGGTAAAGGTGAAGATGACGGCCAAGGACAGCATCGTCACCCTGGAAGCAGAGAATGCAGGCGACAACGTGCCGACCGTCGAGGTCTTCGAGGATTTCAGCTGCCACTACTGCGCGCAGCTGGAGACCGCCTCTAGCGACGATGTGAAGAAGGCACTGGAAGACGGCAAGGTGAAGGTGAAGTTCCGCTTCCTGAACTTCCTGGATCGTGGCGACGAGTCCGGTCCTTCCACCCGTGGTGCGGCTGTCGCCTGGGCAGTGGCAAAGACTGGTGACGTGGATGCGTTTTGGAACCTCCACCGCCTGATGATGGAAGAGCAGTCCACCGTTACCCGTCAGTGGGAGTGGGACGAACTGGCTAACGCTGCAGACAAGATGGGCGTCGACGGCGGCGTGGTTGAGAAGATTCGTGACAAGTCCGTTAAGGACGAAGGCGCGAAGATCTCCCGCGAGAATGACAAGGAAGTCGAAAAGCGAGAAGGTGACGTCTCCTCGCCACTGCTGTACAAGAATGGCAAGCGCTTCGATCCGCCGATGAATCCGGATGAGACTCTGGGCTCCTGGGTTCCGACTGTGCTGGAAGACAAATAGCGCTCAAGCGATTGCTACCCCAGCGCAACCAGGCGATTTGGAGAAGTTAATTCCAGTGTTGTAGCTTTAACACCGTTCGCTTCACAGGGATTTAGAAGTAAATCGCCTGGTAGGCAGCGGGGCTATGGCGCAGCTGGTAGCGCACCACACTGGCAGTGTGGGGGTCACGGGTTCGAATCCCGTTAGCTCCACTGGATTCCAACCCCCGGTCTTCACCGACCGGGGGTTTTGTTGTATCTGTCACCGCTGGAAAAGGGGAGTAGCGCGCACAGCGTGCTAATCTGTTCTCAATGGAAATCGCCCAGCTCAGGGAGTTTACCGAGGTGAAAGGGCTCCGCTGTGGCTGTCTCAACTACCGCTTCATAGCAACGATGCGGTTCGAGACAGGTGTGGGCGTCACAAACAATCAGAGAGAAAACTCATGAACGGTCTAGGAGCGACGAAGCGCTTCGGTATTACCTTCCTGGTGCTATCCACGATCGGGCTGATCTTCTCCGCCTTGATCATGCACGACAAGCTGCAGATGGCGCTGAACCCCGACTTCAAGCCAGCCTGCACCTTCAACGAGGTGATCTCGTGTACGGACGTGATGGCCTCGGATCAGGCATCTGCGTTCGGGTTCGCCAACCCCTTTATCGGTCTGATTGGTTTTCCGGTGATGATGACCTTGGCCGTGATGCTCATCGTCGGCGCGAAGCTCCCGCGCTGGATGTGGTACTGCACGCTGGCGGGGTTGGCGCTGGGCGTGGTGTTTGTGCACTGGCTGGCCTATGCTGCGATCTACTCCATCGGCGCGCTTTGCCCTTATTGCATGGCGGTGTGGGCCGCGACGCTGCCGATGTTTGTGATGACCTTGGTGCACATCCTGCGCGAACAGCGTCGTGAAGCGGGGGAGGGCGTTCCTCACTCCGCACTGGGAATGCCACTGCTGGTAATTGTGGCTTGGTTCCTAGCCTTCACCGCACTGATTCTGGATCAGTTCGTGTTCTAACTAGTCTGCCTGCCACCAGTTGTCGTGAGGAACAACCGGCAGATGCCGCTTGTGACGCGACCGGAACCACAGGCCTTCGATGTGCTTAGCGACCTGCGGATCTAGGTCTGCGGCACCATTGGTGCTTTCCAAGTAATCGTCAAGCTGCGTGTACGTCACACCTAGCGCCTCTTCGTCGGGCAGGGCAGGACGATCTTCTTCCAGGTCGGCGGTGGGGACTTTCTGCCAGGTGCTATCGGGGGCGCCGAGGTGCTGCAGTAGGGCTGCGCCCTGTCGCTTCGTGAGTCCCGCCAGTGGCATGAGGTCTGCCGCACCGTCGCCGTGTTTGGTGTAGAACCCCGTGATTGCCTCTGCTGCATGATCTGTGCCTACAACCAATCCGCCGAGTTCGCCGGCGAGCGCATATTGTGCGATCATGCGCTCGCGCGCCTTAATATTGCCCTTGTTGAAGTCGCTGACGTGCGAAATGCCGAGGGCCTCGCTCGTTGCTCGCGCTGCTTCGTCAGTGGCACCCTTAATGTTGACGGTGACGCCCATACTCGGTGCGATAAACTCCAGCGCAATCTGTGCGTCGTCCTCGTCTGCCTGGACTCCATAGGGCAGGCGCACGGCGCAGAAACGGTATGGCTGATCGGCAGCTTGGTCCTTGGCGGCCTGTTCATTGAGGCGATCACATGCTAACTGGCATAGCTTGCCTGCGAGCGTGGAGTCCTGGCCGCCGGAGATGCCCAGCACTAGGGTTCGGGTGCGTGTGGCCTGCAGATAGTTGGCGATGAACTGCACACGACGTTCCACTTCAGCGGCCGGGTCGATAGTGGAGCGAACCCCCAGTTCTTCGACAATGCGCGCGTGCAGAGGGCGCGCATTCGCGGTGTGGGAGGGGCTGGGGATGCCGGTGGACTTTTCAGGTGAAGGGCTCATGCCTTCCGATGCTAGACCGTCCGTCAGCTTATGCACCTATTTGGTTTTGAGTGAGTCGGTGGGTAGACTCATCGTTTGTGTTTGTGCCGGGCGGCATAAGCGGGTTTTTAGCCTGCGTTGCCTGGCGATGTAAAGAAAGTCGATGAGGAAAGGAGCGCCCGATGAAGGTCCGCAAGTCCCTTCGGTCGCTGAAGAACAAGCCGGGCGCTCAGGTCGTTCGTCGCCGCGGTAAGGTCTACGTGATCAACAAGAAGGAACCTCGCTTCAAGGCTCGCCAGGGCTAAAGCCAGAGGGTTCCACCTTCCCCCGTCTTTTCGTTTCAGTGCTCGCGCACTGTTGCGTGAGGCGGGGGATTTTTATTGCTTGGGGGCGGCAAAGACATGGCTTGAGGGGCTTTTGCCAGCTCACAGATGGCTTCTCTGTTTGGCGTAATCCTTGCTTTGAAATTACATGCATGTTTTTCATGTGGCTAGATGTAGTGGTGGGAAAATCTACCACCTGCGAATACTCAACTTGTAACTACTAGATGTAGTGTTCAGTGATTAATTGCGACCCAAAATGTTGTGTTTTTGCGGTTGTCTTACACGCTTGTGATGTGTAGTCTTAAGCAAGTCAACGAGAGGCGCGGTACATAAGCCCCGCCAGACGTACACTGACGAAAACCTACACCGATAGCGCCCATAGAAATCATTGTCGCCGGGCCGAACAATCCGAAGTATTTTTGAAGTATTCAGGAGAATGACAGCCACCATGATCACCGTCTACACCAAGCCCGCATGTGTTCAGTGCAACGCCACCAAGAAGGCTCTCGACAAGGCCGGTCTTGATTACGAACTCGTGGACATCAGCCTCGACGATGAAGCTCGCGACTACGTCATGGCGCTGGGCCACCTGCAGGCACCTGTGGTTGTTGCTGGCGAAGATCACTGGTCCGGCTTCCGCCCCGATCGCATTCGCACCCTGACCGCAGAGGCTGCCTAATCTGCGCGCCAATTGCCTTCACCATCTCCGGTGGAGGCTCTTTTTAGCGCACCACTGACTATGTGCATTGCTGTTTAGGATGAGGCTCAATGCTGATCACGTATTTTTCCTCCACGACAGAGAACACTCACCGCTTTGTACGGAAGCTCGGTCTACCTTCTAGTCGCATTCCGCTTAAGCGTAGCGACGCCCCCTTGCTGGTCGACCAACCACATGTCCTGATATTGCCAACGTATGGCGGGGGAGCAGGGATGACAGGAGAGTTTTCGCGCCCAGTGCCGAAACAGGTGATCAAGTTCCTCAATGTGGAGCAAAACCGTAAGTGGCTGCGCGGCGTGATCGCCTCCGGCAACATCAACTTCGGAGCTGACTTCGGAAAGGCCGGGGAGGTGATCTCCGCCAAGTGCCAAGTTCCCTATCTATATCGCTTTGAACTGATGGGAACCGAGGAGGACGTCCAAAGGGTGCGTGCAGGCTTGGCGGAGTTCGAGGCTTCTTTGCGAAACGAAGGACGCTGGGAGTTAGCAAGCTGACACAGCGGGTTGAAAAGCCAGCGGAGTAAGAGCTCCGCATCCGCCCCGCGCATGTCCGGGGCACTGATTAGAATCGAAACGAATACATAGGCGCGAATAGACTTTCTTAGCGCGAGTTTTTGAGGAGAACACAAAACACATGACTGGCACCGAGATTGGAAAGACCGTCCAGGAGCCCGTTGACCAGCGGGAGCAGCTGGATTATCACGCTCTGAACGCAATGTTGAACCTGTACAACGACGCGGGAGAGATCCAGTTCGACAAGGATCGTGAGGCTGCTAACCAGTACTTCCTGCAGCACGTGAATCAGAACACTGTGTACTTCCACGACTTGGAAGAGAAGATCAAGTACCTCGTGGACAACGAGTACTACGATCCTGCGGTGTTGAATCAGTACGAGTTCAGTTTCGTAAAGTCCCTGTTTAAGCAGGCTTATGCCAAGAAATTCCGCTTCCAGTCCTTCCTGGGCGCGTACAAGTACTACACCTCCTATACGCTGAAAACCTTCGACGGACGCCGCTACTTGGAACGTTTCGAAGACCGCGTATGCATGGTCGCACTGGGGCTAGCAGCAGGGGATACCGAGTTGGCGTCGAACCTCGTCGACGAGATCATGGACGGTCGCTTCCAGCCTGCAACGCCCACCTTCCTCAACATTGGCAAGAAGCAGCGCGGGGAGCCGGTGTCCTGCTTCCTCCTGCGCATTGAGGACAACATGGAGTCGATTGGCCGATCCATTAACTCCGCGCTGCAACTATCCAAGCGCGGCGGTGGCGTAGCACTGTTGCTGTCGAATGTGCGCGAGGCCGGTGCGCCGATTAAGCACATCGAGAACCAATCCTCCGGTGTGATCCCCGTGATGAAGCTGCTGGAAGATGCCTTTAGCTACGCCAACCAGCTGGGTGCCCGTCAGGGTGCCGGCGCAGTATATCTCCACGCACACCACCCGGATATCCTGCGCTTCCTGGACACCAAGCGCGAGAATGCGGATGAAAAGATCCGTATTAAGACGCTCTCTCTGGGAGTGGTCATCCCGGATATCACCTTTGAGCTGGCCAAGCGCAATGACGACATGTATCTGTTCAGCCCGTACGACGTTGAACGCGTCTACGGCAAGCCATTTGCCGATGTCTCCATCACCGAGCACTACGAGGAGATGGTGGAGGATCCGCGCATCCGTAAGTCCAAGATCAATGCGCGCGCGTTCTTCCAAACGCTGGCGGAGATCCAGTTCGAGTCGGGCTACCCGTACATCATGTTTGAGGACACGGTGAACAAGGCCAACCCGATCGAAGGTCGTATCACGCACTCCAACCTGTGCTCCGAAATTCTGCAGGTTTCGACCCCATCGGAGTTCAACGCTGATCTGACGTACAAGACCATCGGCGATGACATCTCCTGCAACCTGGGCTCCATGAACATCGCGAAGGTCATGGACTCTGCGGACTTCTCTAAGACCATCGAGACCGCGATTCGCGGCCTGACCGCAGTGGCAGATCAAACCTCCATCGACTCGGTTCCTTCGGTTCGCCAGGGTAACGACAACTCCCACGCCATTGGCCTGGGACAGATGAACCTGCATGGCTTCCTGGGGCGCGAGCACATCCACTACGGTTCAGAAGAAGCTCTGGACTTCACCAATGCATACTTCGCAGCAGTGATGTACGAAGCTCTGAAGGCATCCAACAAGATCGCCCAGGAGCGTGGCGAGAAGTTCCACAACTTCGAAAACTCCGATTACGCCAGCGGCGAGTTCTTCGACCACTACGATCCGGCGGAGTTCGCGCCGAAGACGGAGCGCATCCGCCAAATCATCGGCAACTCCAGCATCCAGGTCCCAACCGCGCAGGACTGGCAACAGCTGAAGGACGATGTGCAGGTTCACGGCCTGTACAATCGAAACCTGCAGGCCATTCCGCCGACGGGTTCCATCTCCTACATCAACAACTCCACATCCTCGATTCACCCGATCGCCTCCAAGATCGAAATTCGTAAGGAAGGCAAGATCGGTCGCGTGTACTACCCAGCTCCGTACATGACGAACGACAACCTGGAGTACTACGAGGACGCGTACGAGATCGGCTACGAAAAGATCATCGACACTTACGCAGTCGCGACGAAGTACGTGGATCAGGGCCTATCGCTGACCCTGTTCTTCAAGGACACCGCCACCACGCGCGACATCAACCGTGCGCAGATCTATGCGTGGCGCAAGGGGATCAAGACGATCTACTACATCCGCCTCCGCCAGACGGCCTTGACCGGCACCGAGGTTGAGGGCTGCGTGAGCTGCATGCTCTAAGTGGGGAGGGGAGCGGCCTGCTCTAGGTGGAGGGCGGCCTCCACCGAGCATGAAAAAGCCGACTGGGAGGAATCCCAGTCGGCTTTTGTTATTGGCCGTTGAGTGGCCTTGTTAATGGTTGCTAGCGGTTGCCCAGCTCTGCGTCGATGCGCAGCAGGCCGGAACCATCGTTGCCCACCAGCTTGATGCGGTCGATGATGTTGCTTACTGTAGCTTCCTCCTCGATCTGCTCCTCCAGGAAGAAGTTCAGCAGGTTGCGGGAGTCAATGTCGCCAACCTCGTCGGCGGTCTTCACCAGATCGCGGATCAGTGCGGAGACCTTACGCTCGTGCTCGAGGGAAGCCTCGAAGGCATCCAGCGGGGTGGAGATCTTCAGGGAAGGCATCTCAACAGTCTCGATGTCCACGCGCGCGTCGCGGTCCAGCAGGTGCTGTGCGAACTTCTGAGCGTGCTCGCGCTCCTCATCGGCCTGTGCCTGCATCCAGCTGCTCATGCCGTCGAAGGAGAGGCGGTCCAGCTCATAAGCCAGCTGGGTGTAAACCAGCGCAGCCTGGTGCTCGGCGGTGACCTGTTCGTTCAATTGCTTCTGAAACTTCTCGTTGATTTCCATGCAGCTCACCGTACTCAGGGTTTATCCAATCGGCTAGCAAACGCAGGCTACCCTTATATTATCAATGCAGGTCAGAGCCTATTGTATAGTCGGTGAGGCTGTCTTTACTTAGGTTGCCCTGTAAACCAATCCTGACGTGCTCTTTAGGTAGTGACGCCCACAGCTCTGGGCTGAAATCGGCTCCAGCGCGCGCTGAGGGCGTCATTAAGAAAGACCCCCCAAAATGGGGGTGGTGGCCGAGGGGTAGGCGCGTCGCGGAAACGGGGTACGATGGGGCGAAGTGCACAAGCTGAGGGACAGCAAGAAAATCAGCACGTTCTGTGAGAAGGAGACACGTAAGCGATGAGTGCGCACGCACCCCACACTCCCGTACACCGCGTCGACGGCGATCCGGTATCCGCCATCAACTGGAACAGCATCCCAGATGACAAGGACCTGGAGGTGTGGGATCGCCTCACTGCCAACTTCTGGCTGCCCGAAAAGGTGCCACTGTCCAACGACGTCCCCAGCTGGTCCACACTAAATGACATGGAGAAGCAGGCCACCATGCGTGTGTTCACCGGCCTGACCATGCTGGATACGATTCAGGGCACAGTTGGTGCAGTAAAGCTGATCGAGGATGCTGCCACTCCACACGAGGAAGCCGTCTTTACGAATATTTCCTTTATGGAGAGCGTTCACGCGAAGTCTTATTCCTCTATCTTTATGACGCTGGCCTCTACGCCTGAGATTAACGACGCCTTCCGTTGGTCCGAAGAGAACGAGAAGCTGCAAAACAAGGCAAAGATCATTCTCGACTTCTATGAGGGCGACGATCCGATGAAGAAGAAGATTGCCTCTGTGCTGCTGGAGAGCTTCCTCTTCTACTCCGGTTTCTACCTTCCGATGTACTGGTCCTCGCACGCGAAGCTGACCAACACCGCAGACATTATCCGCCTGATCATTCGCGATGAGTCTGTGCACGGTTACTACATTGGCTACAAGTACCAGCGCGCTCTGGAGAAGGAGACCCCGGAGCGCCAGGAAGAGTTGAAGGAGCACACCTTCGACCTACTGCTGGAGTTGTACGACAACGAGGCACAGTACACCGAGGATCTTTATGACGATCTCGGCTGGACAGAGGACGTCAAGCGCTTCTTGCGCTACAACGCAAACAAGGCGCTGAACAACCTGGGCTACGAAGGGCTGTTCCCGGCGGACGAGACTCGTGTGTCTCCGGCGATCCTCTCGGCTCTGAACCCGGGTGGCGACGAGAACCACGACTTCTTCTCCGGTTCTGGTTCCTCTTATGTAATAGGTAAGGCCGAGAATACGGTCGACGACGATTGGGACTTCTAAACAGCGAGGCAGCACCCCCGAAAACGTGGGTTCTGCTGCTTTGGCCTCGTCCCGGGCTATTGAAAATCGCAGTAACGGGATACTATGTAAACATTCTGTGTCCGTTCTGGTCGGTTATTGACGAAATCGACCACGCGGGAACGGTGCAGACGAAACATTCTTTTGGGTGGCTTGCCTGAAGGATCCTGTGAGTTAGCTAGAGCTTGCAGGTGAATAAAGGCAGGTCACGCGTAGTCAGGAGGAAGAATATGACCGCAGTAGCGCCAAGGGAAAGCCATGAGGTTTCCCCGGCTCGGCCTGCGCCTTTCGGTGAGGTGCCACGTGGCAACCTCGCATGGAAGATGCTGACCACGACCGACCACAAGCTCCTGGGCATCATGTACCTAATCATGTCCTTCACCTTCTTCATGATTGGTGGCTTGATGGCCCTGTTGATCCGTATTGAGCTCTTCGAGCCGGGTCAGCAATTCCTGTCCAACGAGCAGTTCAACCAGCTGTTCACGATGCACGGCACGATCATGCTGCTGCTGTACGGCTCTCCGATGGTGTTCGGTTTCGCGAACTACATCATGCCGCTACAGATCGGCGCCCCTGACGTGGCTTTCCCCCGTCTGAACGCCTTCGGCTTCTGGATGACCACCGCTGGTGGTGTCGTGATGCTGCTCGGCTTCCTGACTCCGGGTGGTGCAGCAGACTTCGGTTGGACGATGTACATGCCGCTGGCAGACGTTACGCACTCTCCGGGTGTGGGCTCTGAACTGTGGATCCTGGGTGTCGGCGTCGGTGGTATCGGTACCATCGCCTCCGCCGTGAACATGATCACCACCATCCTGTGCCTCCGCGCACCGGGTATGACCATGTTCCGCATGCCGATCTTCACCTGGAACATCTTCGTTACCTCTCTGCTGGTTCTGCTGATCTTCCCGCTCCTGACTGCAGCTGCACTTGGTGTGTTCTACGACCGCAAGCTGGGTGGCCACATCTACGACGCCGGCAACGGTGGCGCTATTCTGTGGCAGCACCTCTTCTGGTTCTTCGGTCACCCTGAGGTGTACGTCCTGGCACTGCCGTTCTTCGGTATCGTGTCTGAGGTTTTCCCGGTGTTCTCCCGCAAGCCGATGTTCGGCTACGTTGGCCTGGTGTTCGCAACCCTGTCGATTGCTGCACTGTCCATGGCTGTGTGGGCACACCACATGTTCGTGACCGGCGCCGTGCTGCTGCCGTTCTTCTCCTTCATGACGTTCCTGATCGGTGTGCCGACCGGTATGAAGTTCTTCAACTGGCTGGGCACCATGTGGAAGGGTCGCCTGACCTTCGAGACCCCGATGGTCTTCGCCATTGGCTTCTTCGCCACCTTCCTGTTCGGTGGTCTGACCGGTGTTATGCTGGCCTCCCCGGCGCTGGACTTCCACGTTTCGGACTCCTACTTCGTGGTCGCTCACTTCCACTACACCCTGTTCGGTACCGTGACCTACGCTTCCTTCGCAGGCGTTTACTTCTGGTTCCCGAAGATGACCGGGCGCATGCTGGACGAGAAGCTGGGCAAGATCCACTTCTGGCTGGTCACCATCGGCTTCCACACCACGTTCTTGATTCAGCACTGGCTGGGCAACATGGGTATGCCGCGTCGTTACGCTGACTACCTGCCGACCGATGGTTTCACGACCCTGAACCAGGTCTCCACCGTGGGTGCCTGCATCCTGGCGATCTCGATGATCCCGTTCCTGTGGAACGTGTTCAAGTCCTACCGCTACGGCGAGGTCGTTACCGTGGACGATCCGTGGGGCTACGGCAACTCCCTGGAGTGGGCAACCTCCTGCCCGCCCCCGCGCCACAACTTCACCTCCATGCCTCGTATCCGCTCCGAGCGTCCGGCGTTCGAGTTGCACCACCCGCACATGGTTAAGCGTATGCGCGACGAGGCTCATGTCGGTCGCCACTTCTAAATGCACAGTCTGGTGACGCCACCTCACCTCTGCGACTGCCCAGCGCAGTCGCTAGGTCCCTGGCGGCCGAGCAGGTAGAGGCTGCAATACCGCTTCCTCCTCTGGAAGTCGCACACTGAATCCACACCCTAACTACGCAGGGTGTGGATTTTCGTATGTCCGCAGGTTTAGTGAAAGCCCTCGGAAGCTCCATGACTTAGATGAAGAATGTCGTTAGATTGAGAACTTGCTAAATGAAAATGGAGAACAATAAACAAAAGGGCAGGTCAAACGCTTTCGATTTTTGCCACGCGTGATCTTGCGCGGGCAGATTCCCGATTCAGCGACATTATGGTGCTGAATCGTGGTGATTGTGGTGGGGCCTAAGACCTCCAAGATCGCGCCTTCCACATCGCTACAAAAAAGACGCCGAAACTACTGCGAGTTTGAAGGTGGGGAGCGTGAAATGGTGAGCTGTTCAGGTTCAGTTATCACTTCTCGTAGGGAAGTGGGACAATATAGCCCGTGACTACCTCAAATAACGCCAGCAACTCCAACTCTCCCGCCAATCAGCAGTCGTCCACGTCGTCCCAGGCCGCCTCGCGCGCTGCACTCGCCGACGATCCGCACTTCGAGATCGCCCTGGAGGACACCCTGCAGGAAGGCTTAGCTCCCAGTGTCATCACGGTCACCGGGCCCGATCGGCCGGGCGTATCCGCGGCCTTCTTCCGCGTACTATCCTCCTACGGGGTTCAACTCCTCGACATTGAACAGTCAGTCTTCCGAGGAAAGCTATCGCTGGCGGCGCTAGTGGGCGTCGGACAAGAAGACCTAGAGCCTCTCGGCGAAGGGCTGGAGGAAACTCTCGCATCCTATGGAATGCGAGTCAGCGTCGAAGCCGACGATAATCTGTCGAGCACGCGCCCGCACTCGACGCACGTGATGGTCGTGCTGGGACGTCCGCTGACTGCGACTCATATTTCCCGCATCGGCCAAACTCTGGCTGACTACGGTGCGAACATCGACACGATTACCGGTATTGCCGACTACCCAGTCACTGGGCTGGAGCTGAGCCTTACAGTCGCCAACCCAGCACCCGGTGGCGGTGTGCCCCTGCGCAAGGCACTTGCAACGCTCACGACGGAGGTAGGAGTGGATATCGCTATCGAGCGCGCGGGGTTGTCCCGCCGCGCCAAACGCCTCATCTGCTTCGATGTTGATTCGACCCTTATTCAGCACGAAGTCATTGAGATGCTGGCCGCCTACGCAGGCCGCGAAGCGGAGGTTGCCGCGGTCACAGAACGCGCCATGCGTGGCGAGTTAGACTTCGCTGAATCCCTCCACGAGCGCGTCAAGGCACTGGCCGGTTTGGAAGCCTCAGTGGTGGAGAAAGTAGCACGTGACATTCAGCTGACCCCCGGTGCCCGCACGACTATCCGCACCTTGAAGCGCTTGGGGTACAAAACGGGTGTGGTTTCCGGTGGTTTTATCCAGGTCATCGAACCACTGGCACGCGAGTTGGACCTGGACTTCGCCCGCGCCAACACCCTTGAAATTATTGATGGCAAGCTTACTGGTCGGGTCATCGGCCCTGTGATCGACCGCCAGGCCAAGGCTGAGAGCCTGAAGGAATTTGCTTGGTCCAACGGAATTAAGTTGAACCAGACCGTCGCCGTAGGCGATGGTGCCAACGACATTGACATGCTGTCTACCGCGGGTCTGGGCATTGCGTTCAATGCAAAGCCAGCGCTCAAGGAGATCGCCGATACCTCGGTGAACTACCCCTTCCTCGATCAGGTGCTGTTCATCCTGGGGATTTCCCGCCACGAAATCGAGGATGCGGATCTACGCGACGGTACTTACCGCCGCGTACCTATCGTCGAAGATTAATTGACGCCGTCGCGCTCGCGGAGCTCGCGGCGAAGGATCTTACCGGTGGAGGACTTGGGGATTCCCTGCACGAATTCCACAATGCGAATCTTCTTGTAGGGAGCCACGCGCTCCGCAACGAAATCCATTACCTGCTGCTCGTTGAGTGCAGATCCTCGCTGGGCAACAACGAATGCCTTCGGCAGCTCTTCACCATCTGAAGCGCGATGTACGCCGACGACGGCGGCATCGGCGATCTCGGGGTGGCTCAACAGTACGGACTCTAGCTCTGCGGGCGGAACTTGGTAGCCCTTGTACTTGATCAGCTCCTTCAAGCGATCCACAATATGGACGTTGCCCTCTGGATCGGAGTTAGCCAGATCGCCAGTGCGCAGCCAACCGTCGCCCGGTAGCGCGGCTGCGGTTTCCTCCGGCTTGTTCAGGTATCCGGCCATAATCTGCGGGCCGCGAACCCAGAGCTCACCGACCTCGGAGACACCCTCCGCGGGCAGCGGGATCTCTTCCAGGGTTTCCGGATTCACCAGCTTGCTTTCCGTGTTTGCGCAAGGCTTGCCGATGGAACCACGGTTAATGTCCTTGGATACGTTGGCATGTGCCAGCGGTGAAGTCTCAGTCATGCCATAGCCCTGCTGCACATGGATGCCCAGGCGCTTTTCCAACGCCAAGGCCAGTTCCTCATCCAATGTCGCAGCTCCGCTAAAGAAGCTGCGCATTTGAGAAAGGTCGTAGTTATCCACCATGGGGTGCTTGGCCAGCTGGACTGCAATAGGCGGCGCGATCAGAGTAAACGTTACCCCGAACTTCTGGTGGTGCTCCAGGAAGCTCTGTAGCTCGAAGCGCGGTACAACGACCAGCGTGGCGCGCTGCGCCAATGCCAGGTTCACCAGAGCGGTCAGACCGTAGATGTGGAAGAACGGCAGCACGGCGTAAACCTTGTCCTCCGGGCGCACAAGGTGAATGTCTTGCCCCTGCTGTACGTTCGCAACCAACTGACGGTGCATCAAACGCACTCCCTTTGGCAACCCGGTGGTACCAGAGGAGTAGGGGAGTACTGCCAGATCCTCATCCGGGTTAATCTCCACCGCGGGAGCCGTGCGGCGCTCCGCCATAATCTGTTGCATGCCCTTCGATGTATCCAGGAAGACGATGTTGTCCTCCTCGATTCCTGCATCCTTAGCCCCCTGAGCCGAGGCGTCACCAAGCGCGGCAACGGTGAGCAGCATCTTCGCGCCAGAGTCCTTCACCTGCTCCGTCACGCTTTCCGGCGTAGAAAGCAGAGATAGGGGAGAAGGAACTGCACCAATGCGCCACAGGCCGTACGCTGCGACGATAAAGTTCAAGGAGTTGGGAAGGTGTAGCGCTACTACGTCTCCCTTTTTGATGCCCTTGCTGGCTAGCCAGCCCGCCGTGGACTCAATGTAGTTCTGCAGCTGGGCAAACGTCGTTTCGGAGCCATCGGCAATGTCGATGACGGCGACCCGGTCTTCCTCCTCGGTGGAGAGGTTGCCGAAGATGTAATCGTAGAGCCCCAGCGGGCTGAGTTCGATGTCTGGGCGGTCGCTCTTAATGGGCATTGCGGCGGGCTCCTATCCGTACGCGGTTGTTCTTCCTCCCCACTCTAGTCGCCGTATGCTGTTACCGGCGTCACTTCTTTGGTTTTGGTTGTCTAACGTTTGGGTTGGTGTTAAACCAACCAGCTGGTCATCAAGGTTTTCCTGTTGAACTATGTGCAACATGGTGCATAATCTTTTAAAGCAGTTCTTTTATTGCTCGCGGGAACCTTCTGCCTGCCGCATGCATTACATAGCTGTCCTGAAGCGGTTTTCTGCTACCTGCATGACCAGCTTCAGTGCAGTCTTGTTGTTTCGCTGTTGTTGGTGGAAAGGAGGTGAACGATGAGCGACTCGATCGATAACGGAGGACACATGGTTGGCCCATCCGCTGGCGCCGAGGCAGACACCCCAATTCTGCCCTCCCTGGAGGAGCTTTTCGGCAACGACGCTCAGCTAGGCTCGGGATCCGGTTTTTCGGAACAGGAGCTCGACGACATGTTTAACCAAATGTTTGACGTGGCTGTCGACCCGAATACCGAGATGCCAGAGGGGGATCTCATCCCCGATTTGGATTCCTTCCCCGCGGAGGATGCTTCTGACGAAGTTGACCTTACGGATCTCGACGGTTCTTCTTCGACTTTGGATGACGCCACCTCGGTGGACGATCTCCCCAGTGAGGCTTCGGATAGTAACCCCGATACTGGCGATGAACTTCCAGACGATCTGACCGCTGGCACGGAAAGTCAGGAGACCCCGGATGATCCGGCTGCCACGGACGATCTGGAGGATCTCAACGATCTGGGCGACGGCCTGGATGGTGACCTTGATGATGCATACAGCGATCATTATGGGGACGATCACCCCGACGATCTGACCGACCTCAGCGGAATGTAAGGGGTGGCGGAATTGTCGACTAGCAACACCGTAAGGCAAGAACTCACCCGCGACGAGGAGCGCGACCTGCTGGCCAAAGCCCATGAGGGTGACCAGCAGGCTTTTGCGCGCCTGGCGCGCCAGGCTTGGGGGAGGATGTTTTCTGTTTGCTTGTCCATTACGGGCAATCGCGCTGACGCAGAAGATGCCCTGCAAAACGCTTTGACTTCAGCGTGGAAGAACATTGAGAAGTTTGATGGACGCGCGCGGTTCTCCACGTGGGCGTACCGCATTGCCTCTAATGCAGCGCTGCAGATCGTCCGCTCGCGCCGGGATGTGCCGGAGGAAGACGCAGGTGCGGATGAGGTCGCTCTGACCCCGGAGGTGGGGTCTCAGGTGACCTCTGCAATGGTTGTTCGAGAGGCGCTAGCTCAGTTGCCGGATGATTTCCGTGAAGTCATCGTGCTGCGGGAATACACCGGCATGAGCTACCAGGACATTGCTGCCCACCAGGGGATTCCGATTCAAACGGTCAAATCACGCATTAACCGTGCCCGTGCGAAGCTAAAGGCGGCATTGGTGGAGGCTGGCGTCACTAGCGCATAGGTAGGGCGGCCTCCTCGACTCACCAAGTCCCCTTTACGTTCCCCTCAAGAAAGTAATAGCCCCACAACGCTGAACACGTGCTCGGCGTTGTGGGGCTCTAGTTCGTGGAAACGGCTAGCCCTGTGGCATGAGGTTGAAGAACTTCAGCATTTCCTTGGTTTGATCCTCGGTTTGATCGAGCTGCCCATGGATCACGATGGCTGCCTTTTTCTCCGGGTACCAAGCGAGGGCATCGGGAATCGAGTATTTGCCACCGGAATAATAGATGATTTCAGGCCAGCCATTGCCTGCTTGCTGCAGAGTCTTGCCCTTTAATGTTGAGCTCTGGGCGTGGTCGTAGACCTTCTGACCATCGTCACCAGTTTGAATGTACTTAAAGCCGGTGTACATCGACTCGGAAGAGTGATCCTTGACAGAACTACTCTCGGGGAGGCAAGAATACATCTCCGTATCCATGGATTCGAACGCATCACTGAGGGAGAAGGGCTTTTTAGCCTTGGTATCGCAGCTAGTGAGGCGGTTGTAGAAGCCTGTCGGCATATAGTCTTTAACATCGGGCAGGAGGGAACTCAGTGGCTTGTAAGAGTCCGACTCGTACGGCGTACTCGTTGGGGTGTAAGGGCTGGCCTCAGTAAAGGGCGGATTTCCTCCGTCGTCACCACTTCCGTTTCCATCATTGCCACCACTGCTGAAAACGACGAATCCTACGGCCACGACCACTGCGAGGATTGCCAGGCACGCCGTGACCACCACTGGAGTGTTGGACTTCTTCGATTTCACTGCGCTAGCGGAAGTATGAGAACCGGCGAAGTTGCTAGAGCCGTAGGAATTGACCGAACTTGGAGCGAAAGCCGCGGTCTGCGGCGGACGGCTGAACGATTGCGTCGCGTTGGACGTGCCTTGGTGAGAACCGCTATTCGGACTCTGAGTCGGGTTCTGATATGGGCGGGACATGCCGGAAGAAGTTGCCGGATCAGGCTGGCCGGGGCGTGCAGCAGCTGCCGCAGCACCGGCACCGGCACCTGCATTGGCAGCGCTGGTATGTCCAGCGGAACCACCCGGGCGCATGCCTTGAGCCGGAGCGCCACCGGTAAACCCACGCAGCGTCGCAGCCAGTGCGCCGCGGCTCACCACGGTCTTCGGGTCGTCGAGCGTCATGACCGTGCCGACTTCACCCAGCCGATCCTGAACAAATGGAATACGCGACGATCCGCCGGTCATGTAAATCGGGGTCTTCGTGGAATCGACGCCCGCTTGGGTCAGAGCAGCACGGGTCAACTCGACGCAACGCATAATGGATTGCTCAATGATGCCGTTGAACTCGTCGCGGGTGATCAGCAAGTCGGTTTCCCCGTGGGGAGTAGAAACGCTGATCGTTGCGGAGGAGGTATCTGACAGGATCTCCTTGGCCTCGCGAATACTGGATTCCAGTGCATGCACCGTGGTGATCGGGGAGGAGCGCACGTAGTCAGCCAGATCCGGGTCATCGTGTTCCAGCTGATCCAGAACCCAGCGGTACATCAGGTTGTCGATTGTGCGGCCGCCGAGGCTGTTATCGCCCTTGGCCGCCACGACCTCGAAGTTGCCGTCCTGCTTCGCCTGCAGCACTGCAATGTCCAAGGTGCCGCCACCGAAGTCAAACACTGCGACGTGCGAGCCTGGCGAGACGGACTGTTGCGAGGCGTAGTGGATAGCAGCAGCGCGCGGCTCGGAAAGCACGCGCAGGTTCTGTTCCGGAATACCTGCGGCGACGGCACTTCGCTTCAGCTGATCTACGGAGTGCGCAGACCAGGCCTCCGGGTGAGTAAGGGTGACCGTCGCGGGATCCTGGTTGGCATGCTGAGCCTTGCCGGAGCGGAGTACGGCACCCAGCACGGAGCCCACAACCTTCGTTAGTGGGAGATCGCGAGCTGCGAGCTGTATCTCGTCGTGGTCGATGTAGCGCTTCGGGCTGAGGAGCAGGCGCGAGGGATCACGACGGCCACGAGCCAGGGCGGAGTCACCATTAAGCAGTTTCGGTTCGCCATCGTTGGCGGCATGGGCGCCGGTCGAGGAATCGAGAAACACCGCAGAAGGCATAATGTTGGAGCGGTGCGTCAACGCGAGGGCAGTGATGTCTCGACCCATCGGGCTTTGGTGCGCGGCAGCCGTATTCGAGGTTCCGAAGTCGATTGCCAGGTGCCATGCGTTGGTCATGAAAAGTACAGCTCCTGAATTACATGTTTTTAAGGCATAAGTAGCTTACACTGTAACGCCTTATCTGGCGCTTAATGTGTTGCTTGTAATGCCGATTGGAAAGAACCCAGCAGACGTTCGCGCGCCTCGTCTTCCGCCGCAGACAGCGGAGACATGGACATTTGCTGGAGTTCCGCGATTTGATTTTCAATTGCATCACGGACTTGCTCGATCGGCGTTTCGCGAGGCAATCTCACGGTTTCGGCGGGGTGGCCGGCTGTCACTGCGGCTCGAAGCAGCGGAAGAAGGCGCGAATCAGGGGTGGTTGCATACGTATTGCGGTAGCTGCGGTACAGCATGACGAAGTGCATTCCCGGCTGAGCCAGGGTCACCGACTGCACCCACCGCACGTGCTGGAGGTCTGGGTGGTTGGAGGCCAGGTCGTCCAACACATCCAGCATTCTTGCTGCGCGCTGAAGTACAGCGAAGTAGGTGATGTCGCCGGTGAGGAGGTGCACGAGCTCCGACACACCGGAAGTTTCTACCATCCAGTTCACAAGTGCAGGCGCTCCGCCCTCGGCGGCGATGCTGCGCCCAGCAAACACACCGTATTCACCCATGACGTCCAGGAGATTGTCGCGGGTAGTTGCCGTGAAATTCGGCACGATCTGGGACGGATCTTCGGCCTCTAAAAGGTCAAGCAGCCCTTCTCGATCCAAATGCGCCAACATGCTCAGCTGTCGAGCCACTTCGCCAGTGACCTTGCCCGTCAGTGCCGATTCGGCCATCAGACCCGAGAGCGGAATGGTGCGCTGCACCGTGCTCACCAGCTTCTTTTGAATACTGTCGGCGTGCTGGCGCGCGTGCTGCAGCGGATCGATAGGGCCGAAAGCACCGGAGCCGAAAGAATCCGCACGGGAAAGGATGCCCACTGTATTAAGGGGCGTCATACCCAACTGGGAAAGGAACTGCTTTTCGTCTTCGCGCGGCGCGGAGTCCGACAAAAAGACAAGGCAGTCGGCCCAACCACTTGCGCGGCGCGTATCCTGCTGCCCGTCGACGAGAACGCGTCGCGTGCGTTCTTCGTTTTCTACCGTCAGGGTGGCAGTACCAGGCGTATCGATCAGGGTGAGTTCTTCTAGCCGTCGGTTGGGCAGAAACTGGTCAATATAGTCGACTTGGTTAAGCGGTACCCCAAGGGCGTTCAACGGACCGTTGTTGAGCGGTACGCGGAGAACCTGCCCGTCGACAGTGTGAATCTCGGCGCGGGCGGGCGCGCCGCTGTGATACATGCTGACAGCCATGGTGCATTCCAGGGCACCGGTGGCGGCAATGAGATTCTCGGTAAGTGCATTAACCAGTGTGGACTTGCCGGACTTCAAACGACCAACAATGGCTACTCGCGGCGGGCGCGTAACCATGAGGCGCAGCTCATTGGCGCGGGCGGCGAGATCCGGTGAACCGCCGGCTAAGGCATCCACCGCCTGCGTTAGCAGCAGGGTCAGGTCGGACACACGCTGGCTCAGGTGCGCAGAGGCCGACCGAATCTGATTCTCCTGGGTCATCTACGTCCCCTCCTTACATTCTGGCTGGTGCTGATACCGGTACGCCTTGTTGAGCAATTCGGGAGCCCGACCGTGCCTTCAGAGTTTCCAGATGCTCGTCCAGCTCGCTAATGGTCTGATTGACGATATCCAGGTTCTTTTTCAACCGGGAGATTGTCTGTTTGCGCTGGGCTTCGGACTCGCGGGCGATCTTTTGGGCGGATTCGATCTTGCCCTGCAGGTTGCGCTGCTCGTGTCGGATGGCGGAACGATGACGCAGCAAGATCTCCGTCCTGCCCGTGGTAATGGTGATGTCGATCATGCGGTTGATGGACGTGCGAGTCGTCGCGATGGTCTCGCGCAACCAAGACAGCAGATACTGCTTACCGTTGCGCATCGCGCGATAGCCCATGTTCACGCCGATCCAGGCAGCCGCGGCAACTGGTGCGAAGGGGATAACCACCGTCAGTGCACCCGCACCCACCAGACCCATGGTCAGCATTGAGGGATCCACCAACCCCGTGGTCTTCTTTTCCACATCATGGCTCAGCGACTGCGGCGGAGCCATCGCGGCGAAGATTTGCTGCTGCACCTGGTCCACCATGTCCTGGCGGCCTTGGAACAATTGGTTGGCGCGCGCCAGAACCTCGCCGACCATCGACATCACGGTTCGCTCCATGATTTGCCGCAGCTCGATCTCAATTTGGCTGGTAAATACCTGCGGTTTACTGCGCAAAACGCGCATTCCTTCGGAGTTAATGCGGTTTGTCCAACGCGTCTTCACATCCGTCAGTGCCGCGTCCATTCCAGCGGAAACCTTGTTGCGGCTCAGCTGAATATCGCGCATGAAAAGCTGCTCCCACTCGCTGGTGGAGTCGCGGAAAGCTTCCAGTCTGCGCTTTTCCACCTCGAGCTCCCCGACGGCGTCGCTTGTTTTGTCGTATAGCTTGATGTCGCGCTGGATGTCCGTCGTGATCGTCTGCATCGTGGACTTGGTGATCTCCAGCGCGGTCACGGTTCCGAGGTTGCCCGGCGAGTTCACATGATCGATGATCTGTTGACGCAGCTCAGCAATGCCGCACCGGCGTTCGATCTCTCTTCTTTTTTCTGGTGACGCCAATTCCACCGCGTCCAATGCCCGCAACGAAGACACACCAATGACTGGGATGTCCAGCCCCAAGTGCTCGGCGATAAGGCGTTGGTCATCGGCGACGATGGAACGCCAGCGGCGAACATTTTTGTCCGTCTTGGTGACTGCAACGATGACGCTTCCGACCTGCTCGCGTGCACGGCGCAAGATATCCATTTCTGGTGCGGTGATCGGAGTGGACGCATCGCAAACCATAAGCAACACGCCGGCGTTGCGGGCTTCAGTGAGGGAGGCTGCCACCGCATGCTCATCGAGTCCGCCTACGCCAGGGGTATCAATGATTGTCACTTTGCCCAGACCAGAGTAGGGAACCAGCAGCTCAGCGGCACTCGGAAGAGAGGCTACTTCCTTACTGTCCTTCGGAGCTTGGTTGATGGCATCAACTGCCTCCTGGGTCACCCAATTCTTCAGTTCAGATGGGTCAATCGGATCATGTTTCGTGCCGCGTACAAGACGTGCCAGCACTGGTTGGTCGTCACCTTGGTCGGGTTCCGTGTGAATGCGAATCGGGGCGCTGGTCGTGGTAATGACGTCCACCGGAAGTAAATCACGCCTGCCAACCAGGGCATTGACGAGGGAGGATTTGCCACGCTTGACCTCGCCGATGATAACGACGGCTGAGGTGCGGTACTTCGCATTGACGAGTCTTTGTACACGATCCGCAACATCGTGCATCTTGTATTTTCTGGCGATGGTGGCCCCGCGTTCGACGCTGGCCTGAGGTGAGCGGCCCGACGCGTTCAAGGTGGGGGTCACGGTAATAATCGCCTTTCTGCTTGGTGTGCAAATGCCATTCTAGTATGCCGACAAACTATGGCTTCGGGAATCTGCAAGGTTCGGGTTGTTTGTTATTACCCCCGAAATTACGTTTCGGATTCAATTGGCGGAAATGCCCTAATACCAGGGATAACAGTGGATTTGGGGTGAGGGGGCGTCCAGAACAAATACCCCCAAGGAACATCTGCTGGGGGTTGGCCATTCAATAACCGACAGGCAGCGAGAAAGAGCCTGAAGGATACTAAGAGCAACACTGCAAGCCACGCACCCGGCTACAGATACTGAAAGGAAACACACACAATGTCCAACGAGAACCTGAACAACGGCAACACCGGCAACAACAACGGCATGACCACCCCCGGCAACGCTGGCAGCGCGGAGCACTCCCTGGGCCGCTGGGACGTACTGGACGCTAACGGCAACATGGTTGAGGGCAACATCGTCGGTGCACAGGACACCAACGGTGACGGCGAGAAGGACACCTACCAGGTAGACATCAACGGCGACGGTCGCCCGGATGGCACGGTCTACGACAAGGACGGCGACAAGGTGACCGACCGCGCGGAGATGGACTACGACCAGGACGGTATCGTCGACACGGTCTACCAGGACATTGACGGTGACGGCGTGGTCGACCACGTGGAATCGGACACCACCAACGACGGCATGATGGACACCAAGGCAACCGACTACGACAGCGACGGTGCGACCGACAACGTGAAGTTTGACACCAACGCCGACGGAGAATACGACGTCACTGCTTACGACTACGACAGCGACGGCAAGGTTGACAGCGTTGGTTACGATACCGACGGCGACGGGATCTCCGACTACTCTGAGTATGACTCTGACGAGAATGGCATCATCGACGGCTCCTACGGTGAGGGTGCTCCGACCGCAGCACAGAAGGCCGTAGGCGACGACATCTGGAACTCCACGGGTGGCGCCGGCGCGCCGGCTGGTCAGACGCAAGCGCAGGGTGCAGCTCCGGAAGCGGCGGCAGCACCGGATGCAGCTGCTGCTCCGAAGGAAGAGGCACCGAAGGAAGAGGCGCCGAAGGAAGAGGCGCCGAAGGAAGAGGCACCGAAGGAAGAGGCACCGAAGGAAGATGCCCCTAAGGAAGAAGCACCGAAGGAGGCCTCCGAGGGCGACGCACCGGCAGACGCTGCAGGTGCAGCTGGTAGCTCCAACCTGCAGTCCACCGGCGCAGGCGAAACCGCTCCGGACGGCGGGGAGTACGTAGACCTGGATGGCGACGGCCTCTCTGACGGCATTACCTACGACAGCGACAACGACGGCAAGATCGACACTGTTGAACTGGACACCGACGGCGACGACCAGGGTGACACTGTCTACCTAGACACCAATGCCGACGGTCGGGTCGACCAGGCGCACGAGGACATCGACAACGACGGCTTGACCGACGAGGCTCTGCTGGACAACGACTTCGACGGCATCGGCGACTCCAAGGTTCACGACTACGACAACGATGGCGTATACGAGTCCTCCGAGGACGTATACACCGAGGACGTTGCACCGACCATCGATGACCTGCTCGGCGGTGGCGCAGACCAGCCGGCTCCAGCTGGCGACGACAGCGCAGACCTGGCCTAAGACCTAGCCTGAGGAAGTAGCTGGCGCCAGCCAGTTAGTCCGCAACAAGGCGGCGCAGTGCACCCCGCACTGTGTCGCCTTTTGTCGTGTACCAAAAATCTGGCATGGAACGGCGTATGTAGCTGCCGTAGCGTTTTGTTTCCAGGCGCTGATCCAGCACTGCTACCACACCGCGATCGTCGACCGAGCGCAGCAGTCGGCCAGCGCCCTGAGCCATGAGCAGAGCTGCGTGGTTCGCGGCAACCTCCATAAAGCCGCTGCCACCGCGTTGGTCGGCAGCTTCTTGCCGAGCCTGCTGAAGTGGATCGTCGGGTCGGGGGAAGGGGATGCGGTCGATGAGTACAAGGGAAAGCGACTTGCCCGGTACATCCACACCCTGCCACAGCCCTAGAGTGCCGAAGAGGCACGCTGACTGGTTCTTGCGGAATTTCTCCACCAACGTGGACATCGAATCCTCACCTTGCAGCAGGATGTCGTAGGGTACCACCGTGCGCAGCTGGTCGGCCATGTCTTCGGCAGCGCGCCTGGAGCTGAAAAGCCCCAGGGTGCGTCCGCCCGCGGCGTTGATGAGCTGGGCGGCTTCGTCTACGGAGGCATCGCTGGCGCCGTCGCGCCCCGGTGGTGGCAGATGCCGGGCGACGTAGAGAATGCCGTGGGTGCGGGCATCAAAGGGCGTGCCGGCATCTAGCGTGGCGGTGTTCTTGGGAAGTCCCCAGCGAGCCAGCATGGATGTGAACTTTCCTCCCAGAGCCAGCGTGGCCGAAGTGAGGATTACCGTGTTGCGGCCAAAAAGTCGTTGGCGCAGCAGGTCCGCTACGCTCAGCGGGGCAACGCGCACCACATGCTTTGGACCATGCGTGCCGGAATCAGCTGTGTACCAGACCACGTCTTCGCCGAGGAGATCCTCAGCGGTCGTGCTGTCCTCGCCCTGGGGATCATCAGTACCCTCGCCGACGCGAGAGGCATTGAGGATCCGCACGCACGTATCGTTGAGTTCCTCGGTCGCCACAATCACCGCCAGCCGTTCGGCGGCCTTTTGCGAATCATTCGCAAACTCGGATGCGGGAATGCCGCTGACCTGTCGGTTCGTTTTCCATGCCGCATCTCGCAGGGCTGCGAGCGGCACCTGTAGGTTCTCCGGCACCCCCGTCCAGCGCCCCTCGATGCCCGTGCCGAAACGGTCGTTGCTTTTGGACGCCGCCGTCTCCGTTTTAAGCGCCTCAGTCCACCTGTCACCTGCTTCGGCCAGGGCATCCCCTGCGGCATCGGCACCGGACACTGTCAACTTCGCAGCGCGCTTCGCCAGCACGGCGATGGAGGTGGGGGAGAGTTCCGCTGTGGCGACGGAGGTAATACGGTCTTCTAGTTCGTGGGCTTCGTCCACGATGACGGTGTCGTGATCAGGCAACACGGGGGCGTCCACAAGAGCGTCAATCGCCAGCAAGGCGTGGTTGGTGACGACGATGTCGGCGTCTGCGGCGCGATTCCGGGCGCGCTCAGCAAAGCACTGTTCTCCAAAGGGACAGCGAGTAGCACCGAGGCATTCGCGGGAGGAGACACTGACCTGGCGCCAAGCACGGTCGCTCACGCCTTGGGGAAGGTTATCGCGGTCGCCATCTTCAGTTTCTCCTGCCCATTCGTGCAGGCGGGCGACCTGCGCACCGGTGGCGGAGAGCTGCGAGCGATCCAGCAGGGATTCTTCGGCTTCCTCCACGCCGCTATCGGTCTGTGCATTGGAAACCTTGTTGAGGCACAAGTAGTTGCCACGCCCTTTTTGAATAGCGAACTCCAAGGGGCGGGGAAGCTCCGGTTCGAGAGCCTTAGCCAGGCGTGGCAGGTCACGTTCCACGAGCTGGCGCTGCAGAGCGATCGTCGCGGTGGAGACGATAACGGGGTACGCGGAATCCATGGCCGCGGCGATGCTGGGGATCAGATAGGCCAGGGACTTACCGGTACCGGTGCCGGCCTGC
Organism: Corynebacterium sp. 22-2729; assembly: GCF_053479475.1. Classification (NCBI taxonomy): domain Bacteria; kingdom Bacillati; phylum Actinomycetota; class Actinomycetes; order Mycobacteriales; family Corynebacteriaceae; genus Corynebacterium; species Corynebacterium sp. 22-2729. The sequence goes on along the minus strand of NZ_JBRBCA010000002.1, from coordinate 208,440 downwards.
ACCGCAAGGTGGTGTTCCTTGTCTATCGCATCGGCTACGGCGGTGGCCATTTTCTGCTGTCCGGGGCGCGGAGCCCCGCCGAGGTCGGCGACGGCGAGGCTCAGCAGGTCGAGGACGTTGGAGGTCATGCGAACCTTTAAGCCTTGATGTGGCGTACCTGCAGGGCGGGCTCGTCACGGGTGAGAGCAAGGCCTTCCCACGGCAGAGACACGAGCTGCTGGGCGCAGTGGGCGCGGGACTCTTCCAAGGTGTGCAGCCCTTCCACCAGCTCGCCATCGCGAACCATCGGGATGGTTAATTGGGTGCTGTTAAGTCCATCGGCTTGGGGCAGATCGCTACCCATGGGGAAGGTGACTTCCTCCACAGCGGTGCCGGACGGGCGGCTAAAACGTGCAGCGTCCTTCGCCCCGCCCAGGCTGGCCTTGCCGCGAGAGCGCTTGGCGACGGGCACTCCGTCGACCTCCACAAGCTTGTAGACCAATCCAGCGGTCGGTGCACCGGATCCCGTAACCACCGAGGTGCCGACGCCAAAGGAATCCACAGGCTCGCTGCGCAGCGCGGCAATGGAGAACTCATCCATGTCGGAGGACACAACGATCTTGGTGTTAGTTGCTCCAAGCGAATCTAGCTGGCGGCGCACGCGCCGGGTAAGCACACCGAGATCACCGGAATCGATGCGCACGGCGCCGAGCTCGGTGCCGGCTGCGGCGATGGCGTTGTCCACGCCTTGGGTGATGTCATAGGTATCTATCAGCAGGGTGGTGTCGGTGCCGAGTGCAGCGACCTGCGCTTTAAAGGCGGAAAGTTCGTCTGGCGTTCCGTCAGGGCGAGTGTGCAGCAGGGTCCACGCGTGCGCCGCAGTGCCGGAGGCAGGGATGCCATAACGCTGCGCAGCCTCCATGTTTGAGGTCGCCACAAAGCCAGCCAGGTAAGCAGCACGCGCGGAGGTGACCGCTGCGTATTCGTGGGTACGACGGGCGCCCATGTCGATAATCGGACGCTCGCCCGCGGCGGTGACCATGCGGGCAGCGGCACTTGCGACAGCGGAGTCCATATTCAGGATGGATAGGATTACCGTTTCCAGGATCACGCATTCGCCGAACGTTCCGCGCACCGTCAGTACAGGGGAGTGTGGGAAGTACAATTCGCCTTCCCGGTAGCCATCAATGTGGCCGGAAAACCGGAAATTACGCAGATACTCCAGGGTTTCGTCCCGTAGGAAGTCAATTCGATCCAACTGTTGGTCGGTGAACACGAAGTCGCGTACCGCGCTGAGAACGCGAGCGGTACCTGCGATCACGCCATAGCGACGCTCGTTGGGTAGGCGTCGGGTGAAGACCTCGAAGGTACAGCTGCGGTTCACCGTGCCATCGAGGATGGCCGCCTCGAGCATGGTCAATTCGTACTTGTCCGTCAGAAGCGCGGAGGAGCGGGTGCGGGACCCCGTGGTTTCTGTGGTGTTATCGTTCACCCGCTCCATGCTAGTCCACGCTTGTCCACGGACCCGGCAGCGAAGATGACCAATGTGGGTACTCTGGGAACTATGACTTCTCCAGCTGCTCCCGCCGCTACGCCCGTAGCGGACAAATTGCCTGAGACACTAACGGAGCCCAACCTGCCGTGGATGTGCATTTGTTGGGACGATCCGGTGAACCTGATGAGCTATGTGACCTATGTCTTCCAGACGGTGCTGGGCTATTCGCGCAAGCGTGCCACCGAGCTGATGATGCAGGTGCACACCGAGGGGAAAGCCGTGGTGAGCTCCGGTGAACGGGACAAGGTTGAGGGGGACGTAAAGAAACTGCAGACCGCCGGGCTGTGGGCGACGATGCAGCGGGCGGACGGGTAGGCGTCACAAAGAAAGAAGGAAGAACACCATGGAGCCGTGGACGAAGAAGAGCAGTTTGTTGCGTGGTACGCGCTTCAATACGCAGCTAGAGCCACTCGAACGCGAGATGCTAGGTGATTCGGCGGTGGCGGTTTCCGACAAGCTGATGGAGCGCGCTCGGACGGCGCCGAAGGACGAGCTGGCGGAGCTGACGGGCATGGCCAGCGGGCACTCCGATGCCCCGAAAGATCCGGGGTTGGCGCGGCTGCTGCCGAGCTTCTTTCGCGAAGGCGACGAGGAAGTCGAAGGGGATGCAGCCCTGACTCGCCAGCTGAACGAGACGGAAATCATCAAGTCGAAGCTGACGAACCTGCGCTTTGTGGTGGACTACCTGGGACCCAATGGTTCCGTAAATGTCTCGTTGACGCAGGATGAGGTTCAACCGTGGCTGAGTGCGATTAACGATATTCGCCTGTACCACTCGGCGCAGTTTGAGGAGTTCAAGAAGGACCTGATAGGCGAGGGCGAAAACTCCGACCAGGCAATGGCTGCGCAGAACTACCTGGATTGGCTGGGGTACCACCAAGACAGTCTGCTTTCGGCGATGATGGGCGAACAATGAGTGTGGAACTCTTTGGCTGCACGCCCGGGCCCACAAATTCCTTAGCTGATGTAGCAGGCATTGGAGTGGGGCACGCCGTGTGCGAGGACGGTGCCGGCGATTCGGGCGTCACCATGATTGTTGCGCCGAAGTCCGCCACCGCCAGCGTTGATGTGCGGGGAGGCGGCCCGGGCACCCGGGAGACAGATCTTTTGGAGCCCCACAATACGGTGCAGGCCGTGCACGCTATTGGTCTTTGTGGTGGCTCTGCCTTTGGTCTTGACGCCCTCACGGGGGCGATGGCCGAATTAGAGCGCAGAGGAATTGGCTTTCCTGTGCTGGGACCTGAGCACCCGGACAAATTGGTGCCGATTGTGCCGGGAGCAGTGATCTTTGATCTGCTTCTGGGGCGCTGGGATTCTCGGCCGGATGCGGCTACGGGGGTTGCAGCGACGGCGGCGGCACTTGATGTTGTGGAGGCAGTGGACACACGCGACATAGCGGAAAATGGCAATGTCGGGGCGGGGTTGGGTGCATCCGCAGGTGCGCTTAAAGGCGGTTTTGGGCAGGCCAGTGCGGTATTTCCTGCAGATACTCCTTTAGCCGGGGTGACTGTGGCAGTTGGCATTGTGGTGAACCCACAGGGGGCAGTTTTTGATCCGGTCTCCGGTATCCCGTGGGGTGTTTCTGCAGAGTTGGATGGAGAATTCGCACGCTACGGACTCGTGGACGGCCTCGTTGATGGTGGGGCGGTGGGCGCTGAGGGCGTCGAAAGACTAAAGAACCGGAACGTGCTCGGCACGAAGATAACGGAAGAGATGCTGGCGCCGAGGCTCAATACGACAATCGGGGTGGTGGCGACGGACGCGCCTTTGACGAAGGCGCAGGCGAAGAGGTTGGCGCTGGCCGGGCATGATGGGATTGCGCGGGCTATTCGACCTGCCCATATGCCGATGGATGGCGATACGCTGTTTGCGATGGCGACTGGGGAGGGGACGGCCGTAGACGATATCGCTATGAGTATGTTGTCGGCCACAGTGGCGAACACTGTGGAACGGGCGATTGTGCATGCGGTGCTGGCGGCAGAGACAGCCTTCGGGGTGCAGAGCTGGCGTGATGTGGTTCGAGGTGGATAAGGAACGTGGCTGAGTTCATGGTAGGAGCTTCGGAACGCGGAGCAGAACCGGCGAACTATGCGCCGATCGGTGTGTTTGATTCGGGAGTCGGTGGCTTGACGGTCGCACGGGCGATCGTGGATCTTTTGCCACATGAGAACCTGGTGTACATCGGTGACACGGCGAACTCGCCGTACGGGGATAAACCGCTGGCGCAGGTGAGAGAATTATCGATCAGGATTGCGGATAAATTGGCGGAGCGAGGCTGCAAGATGATTGTGGTGGCGTGTAATTCTGCTTCGTCGGCGTTTATTAGAGATGCGCGAGAAAGATACTCCATTCCCGTCATTGAAGTGATTTTGCCCGCGGTGCGGCGCGCAGCAGCGGCAACTCGCAATGGAAAAATCGGTGTTATTGGCACCCAGGCGACGGTGAGCAGTAGGTCTTACCAGGATCTCTTTGCTGCGATTCCAGGAGTGGAGGCGTACGCGCAGGCCTGTCCGCAATTTGTGCCTTTCGTGGAGCGCGGAATGACCAGCGGACGGCAACTGATGGGGCTGGCGGAAAACTACCTAGAGCCACTCAAGGTGGCGGAGGTGGATACATTGGTGCTGGGGTGCACGCACTATCCGCTGCTTGCGGGGGTGGTGCAGCTGGTGATGGGGGATAATGTCACGCTGATTAATAGTGCGGAAGAAACAGCGAAGACTGTTTATCGAACGTTAGCGGAACAGGGGCTATTGGCTGATGAGAACCCTGGGCGTGCCGTAGAGCTTTCCTTTGAGTCGACAGGCGATCCCCAGAGGTTCGCGAAGTTGGCTGGCCGGTTCTTGGGGCCTGCGATCACTTCTGTGTCGCAGATTCCGGAAATGGTGCGCTAAGAGAGAACAGACCAAGAGTTAGCGGCGGTGTCAGCCCTTGCGATGATGCCGGATGGCTTGCCGCGATTATGCAGAGGAGTAGGCGTGCACGCAAGAACCACCGACACCACGGTGGTCGCCCTTTCACACATTCACCACCTCTTCGTGGCAGAATGACAAGCTATGGAACTGGTAGTGCTGGGATGCTCCGGAAGCGTCGAGGGACCCGACAGCGCCGCGTCGGGCTACATTGTCCGCCAAACGGCTGCCCGCACAACTAAGCACAGCACCCCTCCCGCCACGGCCGACGTCCTCCTTGACTGTGGCCCCGGCGTACTCAGCGCAATGCAACGCGCCGAAGGGATCGACCCTTCCGCGTGCCATGTCGCCTTTAGCCACATGCATGCCGACCATTGCCTAGACTTCCCATCATTGCTGGTCTGGCGTCGATTCCACCCCACCGCGCCCGCGCCACACCGTCACCAGCTACTCGGCCCTGCCATCGCCTGCAAGCACCTCTCCGCCGCTGGCGCCGATGCACCCGAAAACCCCGATGATTTCACCGATACTTTCGATATCGCCACCTATAACGTCGGCGAAGGGCCTTTTGACGCCAGCACGTATCCAGCCCACCCCATTGGGCCATTTACGATCTACGCAGCCACCGCCGTACACCCCACGGAGGCCTACCTACTGCGCGTGGAAGACAACGCAGGTAACTCCCTGGTGTACTCGGGGGACACTGCCTGGACCGACAACCTGGCCCACATCGCAGCGGGAGCAGACGTATTCCTCTGCGAAGCCACCTGGGGTGAAAACTCCGAAGGCCAGCCCACCGGTATGCACATTTCCGGCGAGGACGCAGGCCGCGCTGCCCAGGCTGCCGGAGTCGGCAAGCTGGTACTTACCCACATCCCGCCGTGGGGAGACGCAGAGGGCGCAGTCCGCGGCGCTGCCCGCCACTACGACGGAGAGATCCTGGTTGCTCGCCCGGGTATGCGCCTCACCATAGGGGAGTAGCCCGTCCGGGGCAGCTAGTAAACTAAAGCCCCATGACGAACTCCAACGCAGAGAACAACCCAAGCAACTTCACCCGCGCTGACGGTCGTGCCACCAATGAACTTCGCCCGGTGCGTATCACTCGAGGATTCACCAGCAACCCCGCAGGTAGCGTGTTGGTGGAATTTGGCAACACCCGCGTGATGTGCACCGCCAGCGTCGAGGAAGGCGTGCCACGGTTCAAGAAGGATTCCGGTGAAGGTTGGCTGACCGCCGAATACGCCATGCTGCCAGCCTCTACCCACGAGCGTATGCCCCGCGAGTCCATGAAGGGCAAAGTCAAGGGGCGTACCCAGGAAATCTCCCGCCTTGTCGGCCGCGCGCTACGCGCCGCCGTGGACCTGAAGGAGCTGGGAGAAAACACAGTCAATATCGACTGCGATGTTCTGCAGGCCGACGGTGGTACTCGCACCGCAGCCATCACTGGCGCATACGTGGCGCTGGCTGATGCTTTGGCGGTGTTGCAAGCGAGGGGCGTCGTACCCGGGCAACCGCTTCGCGCACCTGTCGCGGCAGTCTCCGTGGGCATCATCGACGGCGTGCCGTGCCTCGACCTGCCTTATGAGGAGGACTCTCGGGCGGACGTGGACATGAATGTGGCGATGACGGCTGAGGGACGGTTCGTGGAGATCCAGGGCACCGGCGAAGCTGCGGAGTTCACGCGCGAAGAGCTGAATACGTTGCTGGACTTGGCTGAAGGTGGCCTCCGGGAACTCATTGAGGCGCAGCGAGCGGCGCTGGCGCAGGAGCTTTAAGGAATCGCTCTAAAGGATTACGACAAGCGACAGGGGAGGAGTAGCCATGCGAGTACTGGTTGCCTCAAGGAATAAGAAGAAGCTGGCCGAGCTGAACCGCATGCTGGAAGCGGCAAACGTAACCGGTGTCGAACTAGTGGGGCTGGGTGATGTGCCGGAATACCCAGAGACCCCGGAGACCGGCGCGACGTTCGCGGACAACGCGCGAATTAAGACTAACGACGGCGTGCGGCACGCGGGCCTGCCAACCATCGCGGATGATTCCGGGCTGGCCGTGGATGCGCTCAATGGGATGCCAGGAGTGCTGAGCGCCCGCTGGTCCGGTGGTCATGGCGACGACAAAGCAAACAATGACCTTCTGTTAGCGCAGATGGGCGATGTGCCGGACGAGCGGCGCGGGGCGCATTTCGTATCCGCCTGCGTGCTGCAACTACCCGCTGAAGTGGCGGCCGAGCGTGGCATGGAGACCGAATACGCTGTGGAAGGTCGCTGGTACGGCCGCGTGCTGCGCGCCGAGCAGGGTGAGGGTGGTTTCGGCTATGACCCGTTGTTCGCACCCGACGAGTTGCCAGCGGGCCAGGAACAAGAGCTAGCGGGCAAGTCTGCGGGCGAACTAACGGCGGAGCAGAAGGATGCGGTTTCCCACCGCGGTAAAGCCCTGCGTCAACTGGTGGAAATCCTGGCGCAACTAGCGGATTAAAGTTCCGCAAAGATGTAGCCTCGCCCGTCACGGAAGCGGGGTTAAGCCACGTATGATGGGGCAAGGCACAAGCCCGAACAACTAACTAGTGAAAGGACTCCTCCGCGTGACCGCCCCCGGCACTGACAGCGACCAGGCCACCTTCAGCCCCACCAGCCCCAGCGGCATTGTGGCCGGATCGCAAGCTGACCTCAGTTGGCTGGAGGACGTCTACAAATTCTTCCACCAGCACCCTGAGCTCTCGGGCGCAGAGGAAGTGACCGCACAGACGATCGCCAAGGAATTGGAGGCCTTCCCGAACTGGGAGATCACAACCAAAATCGGCGGCTACGGCATCACCGCTGTGCTGGAAAACGGCGAAGGGCCGACGGTGCTGATGCGCGCCGATTTCGATGGCCTGCCCGTAGCGGAGAAAACCGGCGTGGACTATGCCTCCACTTATTCGCAGCTCAACGCCTCCGGTGAGCGCGTGGCCACCATGCACGCCTGTGGCCACGACCAGCACACCACCAGCCTATTAGGCGCTATGCGCATTCTCGACGAAGAACGCGCACACTGGTCCGGTACGGTCGTGGCATTGTTCCAACCGGCGGAAGAGGCGTCAATCGGTGCGCACAAGATGGTCTCCGACGGTTTGGGGCGCATCATTCCCCGCCCCGATGTATGCCTGGCACAGCACATTGTGGCCGGGCCAGCGGGGCATGTGTACTCCGCGCCGGGGCCGGTGATGACTTCCTCCACCACTATCGAAATCACTCTCTATGGCCGCGGCGCGCATGCTTCCATGCCGCACCGATCTGTGGATCCGGTGGTGCTGGCGGCGTCGACAGTGATGAAGCTGCAGACGATTGTTTCCCGCGAGGTGCCGCCGAATAAATTCGCTGTGATCACCGTCGCCTCGGTGGAAGCTGGCAAGGCGAATAACGTGATCCCGGATTCCGCGAAAATCTCTCTTTCCTGCCGCTTCTACGACGAGGAGCTGCGCCAAAAGTGTGTGGATGCGATCAAGCGCGTGGTACGCGCCGAGGCCATGGGAGCCGGCGCCGACCGCGAGCCGGATTTCAAATTCGTCGGCCTGCTGGGTGCTACCGACAACGCCCCCGAGGTCTATGACGTTGTCCGCCCCCACTTCGACAGCTCCTTCGGTGAGGATTCCCTAGAGATGGAGCCTTGGACCGCCTCCGAGGACTTCTCCGTGATCCCGAAGTCCTTTGGCTGCCCCTACATGCTGTGGACTATCGGCATTACCCCACGCCGCCAGTGGCAGCGTGCCGAGGCCGCCGGGCGGTTGGATATCGACATCCCCACCAACCACAACCCCGGTTTCCTGCCGGATCTTTCCACCCTGCAAGTCTCTACGCGCGCGGCTGCGGTCGCGATCCTGGCGTGCCTGCAATCCGAGTGGGAGAAGCCGGAGGCCGAGCCACACGCCATGGGTGCGCCCGTGCCCACCGACGAGGAGATCGACGCAGTCGCCGTGGAGACCTCGCTGGTCGAGTAGTCGCGCATTGCGTTGGATACACACGGTACCGCGCAGCATGCACCCGGAAGCTAGTCCAGGTGGAAAGTCGCCTTAACTTCCTCGCGGCGCTTCTTCTCCACGACGAAGCTCAGGAAAGGTACCACACCCGCGAGCATTGTGGTCAGCCACTTCGCGGGCTCCCAGCGGGCCTTCGTGCCTAGATCCAGGCAGCAGATCACGTAGATCATAAACACCACGCCATGCGCCGGGCCGATGTAGCTAAACCACTCCGGAGTATTGTCGGCGCCCAGCACCAAGCGCTTAAGGATCATCTCGGCCACCAGAATCAGCAGCCAGATACCGGTCACGACCGCCGCCACGGAGTACACCTTCAGCGACTTCGCCACCCGCGCGCGACGCTCCGGGTGAATCGCCGTCGTCTGCTCGTTGCTCATTGCTTAGCGTCCCTCTTTCTTAGTTTCTTGTTCGTTACTGTCGCTGCCGTCACTACCGGCATTGCCCTCGTACGCCCCGTTGTGTGACGCCCTCATACGCGCCTGCTTACGCCTATCATCCACAAATACGTCTTCGGCTCCTTCAGCCTGCAGGAAGTCCTGCGGTACCTCGGTGATTTCATCAGTCGGCTGAGTAGGAGCAGCAGGGGAGATGTCGCCCTGCAGCCGCTCCTTTTCGTATTGGATGTACTTGCGGTACGCCACGACGAAGAAGATGCCAAAGATTGGCCACTGGATGGCATATCCCAAGTTCTGGAAGCTACCGCCATTAGATTGCCAACGGCTCCACTGCCACCACGCCAGCAGCAAGGTGGCGATCACCGCGAGCACTAGGAAGATGATTTGAATAATGCGAACGCGCAGCGGAAACGGGTGAGTTGTTTCGTCTACCTCGGAGTGTTCGTTCACAGAGCCACATTCTACCCGTCAGGGCTGTGCCACCTAATCCACTTAATCCACCTAATTTCTTTTTATGCTGGCTCGCTTGCTAGCATAAAAGGGGAAGCGCGGTTATCCGCGTTCTTTTTGCGCCTGTGGCGGAATTGGCAGACGCGCTGGATTTAGGTTCCAGTGTCTTATGACGTGGGAGTTCAAGTCTCCCCAGGCGCACAAACTCTTACAGCCCCGCTTGACTGAACTGGCCCCCGAAAGTTGGACTGGTTTAATTCTAGGCGGTTAGGGCTTCAAGGGTCTGATTCCGATATTGCATCGGGGTCAGGCCCTTGAGTCGTTGTTGGACGCGTTCGGTGTTGTACCACCCGATGTACTCGTCGATCGCTTGGTTGAACTCTGCGACCGTGTCGAAGACTTCACCGTGGTACATCTCGGTTTTCAAGTGCCCGAAGAAGTTCTCCATGACCGCGTTGTCGGAACAGTTGGCTTTACGCGACATCGACTGAACACCGCCGTTGTCACCGATCAGATCGCGCCAGGAGGCGTGCTGGTACTGGAAGCCTTGGTCAGTGTGCATCATCCACCCGGGTTCAGGCGCACTCGCCGCGATCGCCTTGGACAAAGAATCGGTGGTCAACGCTGTCGACGGTGATGTAGCCACGGTGTGGGCGACGATTGAGCGGTCGAACAGGTCCATCACCGGCGACAAATACACTTTGCGGCCTGCGACCCTGAACTCGGTGACGTCGCTGACAAAGACGGTGTTTGGCTGATCCGGGGTGAACTTGCGGTCAAGTTTGTTGTCAGCGATGTGGCTGATCGTCCCGGTGTAGGAAACATAAGGTCTACGTTGGCGGATCTTGGCTCGAATGCCCATCTCACGCATGAGTTTGTAGACGAGTTTGTGGTTGACCACCCACCCCTGGTTACGCAGGTCAAGTAGCACTCGTCGATAGCCGTAGCGATGCTTGTTACGTTCAAAACTTGCCCGGATCGCGTCTTTGAGCTCGGCGTGCTTATCTGGCTGGCCGAGGCGTTTCTGGTGGTAGAAGAACGTCGACCGTGGGATACCTGCTGCCTCTAGGAGGTACTCCAAGCGGTGGTGCGACTTGAGGATGACAATCGCCTGGACTTTCAGGCGCGTCCCTGATTCCTCAAGTCCCGCAATTTTTTTAAGTACGCGTTTTCCGCTTCCAATCGCGCGATCCGGCGCCGCAGCTTCTCCTCTTCGGTCAGCGGCTTTGGCACAGCCGAGCCTTTGGGTCTGCCCTTCGGCTTCGGTTTTAACGCCTCATCGCCACCGTTACGCCATTGCCGCGACCAATAACTGACCAGCTGATCTGACGACAGGCCAAACTCACGCGCAAGATCCATCTTTGTCTCGCCGGCAAGATAGCGTTGGACAACTTCCTTCTTGACCTCGAACGAGTACTGCTGCTTAATCGGTTTCTCCACAAGACATAGCCTGCCATGCAGCTTAAACCGACGACAGAGCATACGGGCGGCATACTTGGAGACACCAAGGGCATTGGCAGCGGCTGTATAACCCATGCCTTGCTCAAATAGTTCAACCAACTGCTCGCGCTGATGCTCACTTAGCGAACTTCGTGCTCTCAATGAAAACTACTCCCCACTAGTCGGTAACTGATTTCTCAGTCCAACTAATGGGGAGCAGTTCAGACATAGCGGGGCTGTGTTCATTTCCGACTTATTTGCGCCCGCTAGTACAAGGGGAGTGCGGTCGCATGTGCGAATGATCGCGCGTTAGAGCTCCTTGGCGATGCGTGCAACGTGGCCGGTGGCCTTCACGTTGTACTTCGCCACGGCGATCTTGCCTTCCTCGTCGATGACGAACGTGGAGCGGATCACGCCCTGAACAACCTTCCCGTAGTTCTTCTTCTCCCCAAATGCGCCATAGGCTTTCATGACGGACTTGTCGGCGTCGGACAGAAGGGGGAAGCTCAGCTCGTACTTATCGCGGAACTTCTCCAGGGCTTCTACCTTGTCGGGAGAAATGCCGACTACATCGACACCCTGACCGTTGAGCTCGGTGAGGGAATCGCGGAAATCGCAGGCCTCGGTGGTGCAGCCGGGAGTATCAGCCTTGGGGTAGAAGTACACGATCACCTTGCGGCCCGCGTAGTCCGCCAGACTCACGTTCTTGCCGGAATCGCTGGGCAGAGAAAACTCTGGAGCCTTGTCGCCGACCTGCAGTCGGGTGGGCTCGTTTGCGGTGGAATTGCTGTTCTCAGTCATGCACCCCACCCTAGCGAAAGCGTTGACGGGCTGGATCATTTACAATGTTCAGGTAGCAATTAAACGTTCGAAAAAGGGAGAAACTTCCGTGGCCCGTAGCATCGATGCCATCCAGCGCGACATTGAACGCACCCGCAGCCAGCTGGGACGGACGCTGGAGGAGCTGTCCGTCCGTGCAGATCCGAAGAACCTGGCGGATGACGCTCGCGGCCAGGCCGTGAACACCCTCAAGGAGCCGAAGGTGCAGATGATCATCGGTGGCGTTGTCGCCGGTGTTGCACTGCTGACCGCATTGGCGATCGGCTCCAAGCGCAAGGAAAAGAAGCAGATCAAGGAAATCCAGCGCCTGCTGGCTGCAACCCGCTAAGCGGGTAGCGTTGCAAAATCTGGCGCTGCCCAGCCCTAAGAAGCTGGCCACGCTTGGTCTGCTGACCATATTTTCGATCGGCGCAGGTTTCGCCTGCGAAGCGGTGGGGGTTCCTGCCGCGTGGATTTTTTCTTTCCTGATCGTCTTCGGCATTTATGCCATTTTCAGCGACCGGCAGGTCAGCCCGCCCAAGAAGGCGATGATCCCCTCCCAGGTGATCATCGCCCTTTTGTGTTCCTCGCCTCTGACGACTATCAACGTCGGCACCATTGCCTCCTATGCCGGACCCACCGCCATGTCACTGGTGGTTACGCTGGCGGTGTGCCTGTTGGCCTCCTGGCTGTTGGTGCGCATTCACCGGGTCGGCCCGGCCACCTCCGTCCTGGCCACGCTCGCAGGCGGGGCCAGCGCAATGGTGATGCTCTCCCGCGAGCTGAATGCGGACACGCGCTTTGTCACCTTGACGCAGTACCTGCGCGTATCCATTATCGTCTTGACCCTGCCCGGGCTGGTCACCCTGCTTTCCCAAGTCGGGGGCGACGAAGCAGACGCGGCGGAGGGGGCGTCAACAGGAAAAGAAAGCCTCCTCGACGGCCTACAGACGAACTGGCAAGGCGTGGTCGGTGCGGTGGTAGTGGGGCTGGCCGTGTGGGCGTTTACGCGGCTGACGGCGCGGTGGTTCAGTATCAGCTCGCCGTACCTGCTGCTGAGTATTGCTTTCGCCATGATCGGCGTGATGGTCTTCAGCGTGCCGCACGAGTTCATTGCGCCGAACGGGCTGCTGGAGAAGCTGGCCTATGCGCTCGTCGGCGTGCAGGCCGGCGGCACTCTGACAAAGGGCGCGCTACGGCAGTTCGTGAAGGCTCTGCCCGTCATTCTGGGGGTGATCGCCCTAATGATCGCCAGCTCTATCGGCACGGCCTTCGCCATCGCGGGATTATGGGACTTCAAGGTTTTGGACGCCTACCTTGCCACCGTGCCTGGCGGCATCTACGCAGTCCTCGCATTCGCGCACGACGCGGGCAGCCAGCCGATCGTCACGGTCATTCAAGTAATGCGCATGATCGCCATGTTGGTGGTGGGCGCCTACGCGCCGCAGATCATTCGGCTGGTGTTTGGCCCGGGCGCGGCAGACGGGCGGCCGGAGCCGCGTGAGACGCAACGCCAGGGGTAGTAAGTCCTAGGAACCTAGTGGTTAGTGCTGGGCGGGGGAGAGTGAGGCGGCGTCCGCAAGAATTTCCATAGACCGCAGGGATTCCGCGGTCGACGGCGACTGCAGCGAGACCATGAGCTCGTCGGCTTGGGCGTGAGTACGGAACTCCTCGAGGTAACGACGGACGACGTCGCGCGTGCCGACGGCGGAGTAGCGCAACATATCCAGGATCTGCTGGCCGGCGGGGGAATCGATAAGCATATCCAGCTCCTCCTCCGTAAGGCTGCGGCCACGACCCGCCATAACGCGCACGCGGTTGCGGCAGACCTGGCGCCACTGCTCATCGGCCTCTTCTTGGGAATCGGCGGCGGTGACGTTTACTGCGGCAATGACATAAGGTTCCGGGTGGCGTTCCGAGGGCTGGTAGTTGTCTCGGTAGACCTGCACGGCCTGCGTGAGAGCGGCGGGCGCAAAGTGGCTGGCGAAGCTGTAAGGCAGGCCTAGGTGTGCAGCCAGCTGTGCGCCGAATAGGGAGGAACCCAGGATGTACAGTGGCACATTAGTGCCCATGCCGGGGACGGCTACAACACCGGGGATCTTGGACTCGCCGTTGAGGTAGCCGTTGAGTTCGGCGACGTCTTGCGGGAAGGTCTCCGCCGCGGAAGGCTCGCGGCGCAGGGCACGGAGGGTCATTTGGTCGGTGCCGGGGGCGCGGCCGAGGCCGAGATCAATGCGGCCCGGGTGGAGCTCTGCGAGGGTGCCGAACTGCTCGGCGATGACGAGCGGGGCGTGGTTCGGGAGCATGACGCCACCGGCGCCCAAGTTAATCGTGGAGGTCTTAGCCGCAATGTGTGCAATGAGGACGGCGGGCGAGGAGCTGGCGATGGATTTCATGTTGTGGTGCTCTGAGTACCAGATGCGCTTGAAACCGAGCTTCTCGGCTTGCTGGGCCCACTGGACGGAGCGGTTGAATGCGTCGGCGGGGCGCTCGCCCTTGTAGACGGTGGCGAAGTCCAGCAAGCTCAGAGGGGCAAGGGAGTTCTCGTGAGTCGTGGTGTCCGTCATAGTGGTTTGGATGCCTCCTTGGTGTGAGCCTGCTTTAGGGTTTGGGGATCCTTTACAGACGATAACCACCGTGGTGGGGCGGTTATTCCGCTGGCGCTGGTCGGGGGTAGGTAAGACAAAACCCCCACCGGGACTGATCCCGATGGGGGTGAGAGTGTGGGCTATCAGGGACTCGAACCCCGAACCCGCTGATTAAGAGTCAGCTGCTCTGCCAATTGAGCTAATAGCCCGCGTTATTCGAAGCGCTGTGCGCCTCGGCAACGTGGAAAACTTTATACCTTGGTGTGTGTACAACACAAATCGCCTGGTCGGGGCGGATAATTGGCAGTCCGCAAGCGTGGCTAGAAGTTAGCTGCAAGAGTGGACAGCCTGGCGGAAGCGAGTGCACGAATACAAGCCAGGAGGTATCGCCACCGTTTATAACGTTTACGCTACGAACAGCTGAAACCCGGTCAAATCACTAACGTTCCTCCAACAGCAACCGTTATGGTTTAGGACAGTCACATTTTCTACACACACATTTCTTTCTTGGAGTAAGACTTGCGCAGCACCAAGGTTTTGGGTCAAACCTTTTCACGGATCACTGCGGCGTCGCTAAGCGTTGCCCTGGTCGCTTTCACCGCATCGTGCACGATCGACCATAACGACGATCCGAAGATCAGTTCGAACGCCTCGACGAGCGACGGTGAAGGCGAAAAGAAGAACATCGAACTGACCTCCAACATGAAGGACGGTGGCACTGATGTCGACGTCTCCGAGCATGTGCAGGTTAAAGGTAGCCAGAAGATCGACAAGGTCTCGCTGACGAACGACGCGGGCGAGAAAATTAAGGGCAAGTACAACGACGACAAGACCAAGTGGACCGTGCCCACGAAACTCGGCTACTCGCGCACATACACCCTGACCGCGAAGTCCGGCGATAAGCAACTTAAGCAGACCTTTACGACCGTCTCCCCGGCCACGACACTCAACGGCGCGCTGGCCCCGCTCGACGGTTCGACCGTTGGCATCGGCCAGACCATCGCCCTGTACTTCGACGCCCCAGTGGAGGACCGCAAGGCAGTCGAGGATGCCATCACAGTGGAGACCACGCCGAAGGTGGAAGGTGCTTTCTACTGGATCTCGCCCCAGAACCTCCGCTGGCGCCCCAAGGACTATTGGAAGCCAGGCACCAAAGTGAAGGTGAAGGCCAACCTGTATGGCACCAAGCTCGGCGAAGGTGTGTATGGCGGGGAGGACCGCAGTGCAAAGTTCACCATCGGCGATGACGTGCGCGCGGTCGTGGATGACAACACGAAGATGATGACCATCAAGAAGAACGGCAAGACTCTGCAGACCATGCCGGTTTCCTTGGGAAGGGACTACGAGTACCCCACGCCGAATGGTAAGTACATCATCGGCGATCAGTTTGAGACGCTGACCATGGATTCCTCGACGTTCGGCCTGACCGGCGCGGGGTCGTACAAGACTGACGTGCAGTACGCGACGCAGATGAGCTACTCGGGTATTTACATCCATGCGGCTCCGTGGAGCGTGTACGCACAGGGCAACACCAATACTTCCCACGGTTGTGTGAATGTGTCCGTGGAAAACGCCGCCTGGGTGTTTAACAACATGAAGCGTGGCGACATTGTTGAGGTGAAGAACACCCAGGGAGAGACTCTGAATGGTGTCGACGGGTTGGGCGACTGGAACATCCCGTGGAATACCTGGAAGGCCGGCAACGCTAACGGCTAGCGCTGGAGCTAGCCGCGCGCCTAACGCAGGCGTGCAGCGCGGGGGAGGGCACGCGCGATAATCCTCGCCTTCTCGGCTCGCGGCACTTGCACGCGGGCCGTTTTTAGTTGCTCGACGGAGGTGCGGGCGAGCCGCTCATTCAGCGCAGCGAAGAGATCGTGCGCCCCGACAACGCCCACGCGGGCTGATAGCGGCAGCAAGTGCATGGTCGCATAAGCCTGGGCAAGTTCCTCGCGGATCTCTGCGACAAGCTTGGCCTTTGATTCCTCTGTGAGTTTTGGCAGATAGGAACGCTGCAAACCGACCGTATCTTCCTGGTAATCCCGCAGGAAGTTCACCTTTTGGAAGGCGCTACCCAGCGCGTAGGCTCCCGCATCAGTCTCCGCGCGCTGCTCCGGGGTCAGCGGGCGCCCTGCTTCGGCGGCGTGAGCTGCGAATACCGCGTTGCACATCCAGCCGATCACGCTCGCGGAGCCGTGCACGTATGCGCGGAGAGGCAAGGATTTGGCGCTGGGGGCGTCAGAACGCATGGACGCGAAGAAGTCCACCGTCCAGGCGCGGTCGAATCCAGCCCAGCGCGCCGTGAGGGCGAACGCGTGCGCGATGGGGTCGGTGCTGAAGCCGGTGTCTAGCGCCGCGAGGGTGGTGTGTTCGTAGTCGTCGAGGGTCTTTTGGACGCCGCAGGCCGGCTGGCTAAGCGCCTCAGCCGTACCGTCGACGATTTCGTCTGCGATGCGAGCGAGGGCATAGATGTTGCGGATGTGTAGTCTGACGGTTGGTGCGAGGAGTTCGCTGGCCAGGTAAAAGCTGGTGGAGTAATGGCGGATAAAGCTGGCGGCCGCGGAGGTAGAGGCCTGCGTGTACAGCGCGGCGGGGGTGTGGTGGATGCGGGCCATGGTTGATAATGCTATCCCATGGGGGAGGAGTGCCTGTGGGGTGGTGGTTCAGGCCCCGGTGGATTGGTGGTTTGGGTCAGATGTCCAAAATTCCATATCTTAAAACATAACTATTCTATTTGTGCAGGTCAGAGGGGGTGCGAATTTTGCGATTTTTCTACTTTTCGCGTTAACCCGTTGATTTTGGACATTTGCCCTCTGAGAGGGCGGGGGATCGCACGTATCGTGGCGCGTATCGGCGCCGTGAGCCGCTGGATGCGCTGGCTAGTGCGAGGTCCCGCGGAATGAATGTTCCCTGCGAGATGTTGTGCATACCGAGCGCTTCCTAGGCGCCAGAAAAATAAAGCAGAGAAATAAAGCTATGGAAAGAGAGGCTTCCAGCATGACCACATACAGCTACGACGTCAAGGGTATGAGCTGCGGACACTGTGAAAACGCCGTAAAGGAGGAGGTCGCGAACCTTCCGGGCGTTACGAACATCGAGGTCAGTGCAGACAAGGGGCTGCTGACGTTTGAGCATGATGCAACTGCTGGCGAGCTCAGCGATCAGCAAGTTATCGATGCTGTCGACGAGGCGGGCTACGAAGCTATTCGCCGCGCGTAGGGGAGTGGGCCAGGCGGGAGCGCCCGCCGCTAGAAGGGCTGCAGGCCGTCGATGCTGTAGAACTCGTGTCCCAGGAAGAGTAGCGCGGAATCGGCGGAAGTCTCCGATACATCCAACACCTCCGCGGCCACCAGCGTGGCCTCCCCGGCCTGTGCGGTATCTGAAATCCGTGCGCGGATCACGGCTCGGGAGTTCGGAAGTAGCGGCTCGCCAGTCTCCGCGGTTACCCACCCTTGAGATTCCGCGAAGCGGTCCGCGCCCGACGTGGCGAAGGAGTGCGCGATGGGGGACTGGGCGTCACTAAGAAAGTGCACCAACATGCTGCTCGACCGCAGTAATTTGCCAGCCGAACCCGTGCGCTTCATCAGCGAGAAACTGATCGAGAGTGGGTCGAGTGAAAGCGAGGAAACCGACGATGCCGTGAGGCCGACGGGCTCGCCGTCGACGGTTGCGGTGATTAGCGTTACCCCCGCTGGGTGTCCGCGGAAGACATCCCGAAACGCTGTTTGAAGATCGGTGTTACTCATTAGCATCACTAGACCTTTAAAAAAATTTGGGGTGACTGACGGGACTCGAACCCGCGACACCTAGGATCACAACCTAGTGCTCTACCAGCTGAACTACAGTCACCATTGCTGTTGAAAACAGCGGATTTCATGTTAGCCGACACCCCGTGCCTTAACCAAAAGGCCAGTTCGGGAGGCCTGAACGCGGGTTAAAATGGTGCTAGATCGGGAAGCGTTCCGTCGCTGCCTTCGCGGCGGCGTTCACGTCTGCATTGGCCGGGTCGGCCTCCACCAGCATTGCGCGGCGGTAGAAATCCAGTTCGCGGATGGACTCCTTGATGTCCGCCAGCGCCCGGTGCGTCATGCCCTTGGCGGGCTGGCCGTTGTACACGTGCGGGTACCAGCGGCGGGCGAGCTCCTTCAGGCTGGAGACGTCGATCATGCGGTAGTGCAGGTACTGGTCTAGGTGTGGCATATATCGGGTGATGAACTTCCGGTCGACGCTGATGCTGTTGCCTGCCAGCGGTGCGACACCTGCGGTGGGGACGTGCTTCTTCACGTACTCTAGGACTTGTTCTTCGGCTTCTTCCAGCGTGACGTCGGAGGCGCGGATCTGTTCCGTCAGTCCGGATTCGCCGTGCATCTTCGTCACGACGGCATCCATTCGAGCTAGGTCTCGCTCGGTTGCGTGGATCACCACGTCCAGTCCCTCGTCGAGCGGGGTCAGGTCCGCATCCGTCACGATCACTGCGATCTCTACCAGCACGTGTTGGTCCGGGTCGAGGCCCGTCATTTCGCAGTCGACCCACACGAGTCGATCGTTCTTGGCAACTTGGTTCGGGGTGGTGTTCACGGAGGTTCCTTTCTGTTGTTGATAATTCTATGTCGTTTTTGGTGACGCCCCCTCGGAATCAGTCGCTTTCGGTTGCCATTTGGGCGTAGAACTTTCCGACGATGGGCGCGGTGACTTTCCGCGGCAGGTAGGTGGAGACGAAATTCATGGCCTTAGACAGTGGGCCGGGGACTACGCGCAGCTTGTTCTTGGACAGGGCGACCAGGGTGTCGATGGCGCAGTCTTCATAGGTGGTCCAGAGGAAATCCGGTACGGCATCGTCGACTTCGGTGAGCTGCTCGTCCTCCTTGCGGGCTTCGCGCACCGGCCCGGGTGCCAGGAGCGTGCACTTAATGCCGTGATCCTTGAGCTCGTAGTGCAGGGACTCGGTGAAGGTGTTCACCATCGCCTTGGTGCCGACGTAGGTGGCGTTTCCGGGGATGGCCATGTTGCCGGCGGCGGAGCCGACGTTGACGATGCCGCCCTCGCCACGCTCCAGCATGCCGGGGAGCACGGCCTGGGTGAGTTCGTAGAGCGCGGTGGCGTTGAGCTCGAACTGCAGGCGCTCGTAATCCCAGTCGAGGTCCTTGAACTGGCCGAAGGTAGCAATGCCCGCGGAGTTGATGATGATGCTGACCGGGGTGGTGCGCAGCTCCTCCAGCAGCTCTGCGCGGGCGGAGGCATCCGCCAGGTCGACGGAGCGGATTTGCACGTCGCGGTTAGGGAATGCGTCCGCAATCTCCTGCATGGGGGCCACAGTGCGGGCGACCAGGAGCAGGTCGTAGCCGCGCCGGGCGAGCTCCTCGGCGATGGCCTTGCCGATGCCGGAGGAAGCGCCGGTGATCACAGCGTAGGACCCCGGGGTGGGGGCGGGGAGGTCCAGCTCCTCGGACTTCTGGGGCTTGCCCAGGGGGAGGGAACGGAGGGCGTCAATAGGGTTAAAGCGGCTATTCGCAGTCATGGCTACAACCATAGCGGGCGGTGCGGACAAGAGGCTTAGCCAGCGACTCCGAAGACGAGTAGCCCGACGACCAGGTTGTTCAGCATATGAACGATGAATCCCGCCCATAGTGTGCCGTGCCACCTGGTGATCAGTGCGCAAGAGATGCCGAGGAAGGCCGTAAAGAGGATAGCCGGCGGGGAGACGTGAGCCAGACCGAAAAGCAGTGAGCTGAACAGGACACTCAGGGCAGCTGGCATTAGCGTGTCGAAGTAGCCCATGAGAACCCGACGGAAGACCAACTCCTCGAGGAACGGACCAAGCAGCAGATACGCCAGGAGGACGAGGAGGATGGGGAGGGTCTGCCCGGATTCGCCTGCGCTAGTCAAGGTCGAGGAACGCTCGCCATTTTCCATTCCCAAGATTGAGGCGACAAATGCCGTGGCAGCGCCGGCTGCGATGATTGCCACTGGAGTCTGCCAGAGCAGATGCCAACCTCTTTTAGAGAGTGAAGTGAAGCCAGTTTCGATGTCCTGTTTCCGCAGGTAGCGAACCAAAAGCCAGGTGGGCAGGCCGAGGGCGATGATGAGCATGAATGGCAGAGCGCCGAGGACTACTCCCTTGTCCAGGGAGAGCTTTGCCAAGCCCAACGCCTGGACTGCGAGGAGCCCGTAAGCGGAGAGGAGAGCTGCTACGGACACTAATGCGTCCTTAGTACGAGGAGGGGTTAGTTGTCGGTAGGTCATGGATCCTTTCGCAGGTGAGGCTGCGTGAAGCATGGGCTGTATGAAACAGGCTCAGCGAGCTGAACTGGGCGGTGTTAGTTTAATCACATGATTCCCGATATTCGCAGAGTTGGACAACACGCTGCGCTGTACGCCCATGCGCGCTGTGAGCACATCATGGAACAGATCGAAGACCGCGTTGGCGATGACTGGGGAATTGCCGTAGGCGAAATTGAAGGCGAGCAGTACTACCAGTTTCAGGGGCGGGTTAAGCTCGCCAATGCTCGAGTGGAGCTAGTCGCTACCGTTGACGTGGAGTCTGCGACTCTTAAGTGGGAATGGGCCGATGAAGCGGCTGTTTCCGGAGCTGCAGAACTTGGTCGGCGCCTTGCTGCGGAAGTGATGCGCGAATGGGGTGAGGAACAAGACCTGCCAGGGTTTACGACCCCAGTTGTGCCTTACGAGGTTCCCGAGTGGGACGGCGATGAAGCTGAATCGGGTAGCGGGGAAGACACAGAAAATGAGGAAGGCGAAGAAGACGACGAGCTGTATGCGCAGTCAATCGCAGCGGCAGCCGTTTCGGAGGATGTAGGGGATAGCGCGTTCGAAATATTTGGTTCGCATGCTTGTTACGCAAGCATTCCGAGCGAAGACGAATCCGAGATCCGGATTTACTTGATGGATTCGTTCAACCCACCGATGGAGGAGACGGATCTGTCGGTGATGTTCGTCAAGTTCGACGCCATATTGTTGGAATGCGACGATCCGGTGTGGAGCATCGAAGGGATTGCTTATCAGCGCGAGGACTGGACGGTCGAGGAAATCGAGCCGGACAACAAGCAACGCGCGTGGAAGATTGCGGACAGCGAGGGACGCTTCTTCGTGGTGGAGTTGAGCTTCAACGAAGACGGCACGATCGCAGAGCTTGGCAAGAAGGGGCTGCTTACAGAAGAAGGTGCCTGACGAAATCCGTCAGACACCCAAGCTAAGAAACGAAACCGGCGCCCCGGAAAAGAAAAACCGAGACGCCAGTTTGTCCATGATGCCGCGACGTATAACAGCACTGCCTGAGCACATTTGAGGTGTCGATTATGCGCCCGTTTTCGTGTGCCGACTGGCCCATTGCAAAGTGCGTTTAAAGCTCGATGGTGCGATCCAGCGAAAGGCGCGAACAGAAGTGTTCATCGTGGCTGACGACGAGTAACGCTCCGCGGTAAGCGGAGAGGACGTCGACAAGCCAGTCCACGGTGGGGATATCCAAGTTGTTAGTCGGCTCGTCTAGTAGCAGGAACTGCGGTGCGGGGGAAGCAAGCAGCACGCGTGCGCACTCGGCACGGAACCGCTCGCCTCCGGAAAGTTGCCCCACTGGCGCGTGGACACTGTCATTCTGGAACAACAGTTGTGCTAGCTTGTCGCGGATAAACTGCGGGTCAGCCTGCGGATTGCTTTCCGCGACCAGCTCCCACACACTCTTGTCCGCTGGCAATGTGATGCGTTGACGTAAATAGCCGCGGGGAAGCGCATAGTCGACGTCGCCGCTGGCAATCCGGTTGAGAAACGTAGTTTTTCCCGACCCATTGGCACCGGCGAGTCGGACGCGTTCGGGGCCGACGATTGTCAACAGCTCGCTGCTCAGAACCCGCGTGGCATTGGGTAGGCTGGTATCGGGAAGCTCGATGTGAACGTGAGTGTCCTCCCGCAACCTAAGTTGTGCTAAGTCATAACCTTCCCGAGCTTGTGACACCGAGGCTGCGGCATCACGGGCACGCTTGGCTGACGAGACCTGGGATCGGTTCTTATCATTTCCCATGGCCATACCAGGCTTGCGTTTGGAGGTAGCGAACTCTTTACCTCGGCGGGCGTTACGGGCAAGCCGTGTCTGCATCTCGGCACGTTGGCGAACTTCCTTGTGATAGGAGGCTTTGGCCTCACTTACTTCGGCCCGCACGGTTTCCTGTTCGTGGTCGATGGTTTGACGGTAGTGCTCAAAGTTCCCGCTAAACATACGTAATGATCCGTGATAGAGCTCAGCTATCTCGTCGGCGTGGTTGAGCAGCTCCCGATCATGCGAGATGACCACCATGGGCGCCGGGGAAGCGTCAATCATATGCAGGAGGCGCTCCCTGGCAGCGGCGTCGAGATTGTTCGTGGGTTCATCAAGAATGATCATCTCTGGTTGGGAGAAAAACAGTGCCGTCAGCGCCACAGCGACGGCCTCTCCTCCCGACAAGTTGCCGACGCTGCGAGAAAGGGAAAAGTTCAATCCCGACGCGCTAAGAGCGGCCTGGATCCTCTCCTTGAGATCCCAGTTGTCAGCAACGATGGCCGCGAGTTCCTCGGAGTAGTTGCCCGCTTCGATTTCCGCTAGGGCATCTAAAATCTCGCGGGCCTTGAATACGTCTGCGATGGTATCGGTCACTTTGAGCCCTAGATCTTGGTCTAGGTAGCCGATTTTAGGGGCCGTAACGGTACCAGAAGTGGGTTGATAGATGCCGGCCAACACCTTAGCGAGAGTCGATTTTCCTGAGCCATTAGCACCGACAAGGCCGGTGAAATGCGCGCCGAATGTGGCGCTTAAATCTGAGAAACAAGGAGCGCCGTCTGGCCAGGTAAAAGAGAGATGGGAAAAAGAAATATGCATGCCAAGTTCCGCCTTCGAGCCAACGATGATTAAGGGAGCGTCGAATTAGGAACGGATCTTCATAGGGCGAAACCGTACTTCAAACCAATCTGAGTGTCAATGCTCACTAACTGTAGAAGTGCGCATGATGGTCTGCTGGGGTACACCCCAAACGAACAGTTGTCCGAGGTCAGGACAATGGCGCCCCCGGCAGGACTCGAACCCGCGACACATGGGGTAGAAACCCACTGCTCTAATCCACTGAGCTACGGAGGCATACGAGTAGATAATAATGCACGTGCCCGCGCACTGAAATCGCGGGGCAGCCATGCCGCCGCTGTGACGCAACCAACATCACAAAAGCAGGAAGTTCACCCTGTCCGGAGCGCAGGGTAAGGTTCGAAACATGTCCTCCCAGGCAGATCAGGAAGCTAAGCAAGAAGCGCCAGCCAAGCCCGCACAGGCGGAAGCGCAAACCCCGACCCAGCCCGCGAAGCTGGGCAGCCCCGGCCTCGTGTACCTCATCGGCGCTCTCGTCGCCGGGTGTTTCGGCGCGGTCATCGGCTACTCCTTCCTCGGCGAATCGCTCGCCCTGCTGGGCATTCCGGATCCCGGCCCGCTGACTACCGTCGGCCTGCCCTTCGTCCGCGGCGCGGCGATCTTTATCGGCTGCCTGGGGCTCGGCGGATTCCTTATGTCCGCCTTCGGCACGCCCCCGGATAAGCAGGGGTACCTTACGCTCGACGGCTTCCGTGCCGCCCGCACGGGCACCTGGGGAATGATCGGCTTCGCACTCCTGTCGTTCCTGCTGATCCCCATGTACATGTCGGACATTTCCGGTAGCCCCCTCACAGAGGTTCTTAAGCCCGAGTACTGGGGGATTGCGCTGGATCAGGTGTCGGCGTCAAAGGCTTGGCTCTGGGTTGCCATCTTCGCTGGCGTGGCCGGTGGGCTGTCTCTGCTCACGCGGAAGTGGATCTGGCAGCCGATCTTCCTGGCGCTGTCGGTCCTTTCGCTGATTCCGCTGGCGCTGGAGGGGCACTCCGCGGCGGGCGGTAACCACGACTACGGTGTGAACTCGCTGCTCTGGCACATCATCTGCGTCTCGCTGTGGGTGGGTGGCTTGCTGGCCCTGCTGGCGCACGCGAAGCGCCGCGGCCCGCACCTGGCCCTCCTCGTCCAGCGCTACAGCACCCTGGCGCTGTTTTGCATCATCGCCGTTGCGATCTCCGGCTTCATCAATGCACTGCTGCGCGTCCATCTGGACGAGCTCTTCACCACCCAGTACGGCCTGGTCATCGTCGCAAAAATGGTCATGACTTTGTTCCTGGCCTGGTTCGGTTGGGAGCAGCGCTCCCGCATCATCCCGAAGCTGCGCGACGGCGAGGGCGAAAGCGGCAAGACCACTAGTGCCCAGCGCAAGCCGTTCATCCGCTTCGCTGCCCTGGAAATCTTCATCATGGCCGCCACCATCGGCATCGCCGTGTCCCTCGGCCGCATCCCGCCGCCGATCGAGCAGGTCATTGACCTCACGCAGCAGGACGTACTGCTGGGCTACACCCTCACCGAGCCGCCAAGTATCGGGCGCTACTTCACCATGTTCCGCCTGGACCTCATCTTCGGCGTGGGTGCGATCCTCCTCCAGGCCGGGTACATGTGGGCCTGGTGGAGCATCCGGAAGCGCGGCATCGAGTGGCCCATCCAGCGCCTGATCTGGTGGACTGCCGGCAACGTCACCTTGCTGTTCGCCACCAGCTCCGGCCTGGGCATGTACTCCATGGCGCTGTTCGGCCCGCATATGCTGCAGCACGTCATTCTCTCCATGGCCGTGCCCGTGTTCTGGGTCCTCGGTGGCCCCATGACGCTCCTGCTGCGCGCCCTGCCCGCCGCCGGTCGCAACGGCGTGCCCGGCCCGCGCGAATGGTTGGTCGTGTTCATCAACAACCCCTTCTCGCGCTTCCTGACGCACCCTATCGTCGCCGGAACGCAGTTCGTTGTCGGCTTCTATTACCTCTATCTTTCGCCGCTTTTTGACGCCATCGCGGGTGAGCATGCCGGGCACCTGTTCATGATGCTGCACTTCATCATCTCGGGGTACATCTTCTATTGGGTGATCATCGGCGTGGATGCCGCACCGCGGAACCTCTCGCCGTTCATCAAGATGCTGACTCTATTTGCGATGGTGACCTTCCACGCATGGTTCGGTATCGCAATGATGCAAATTTCCGAGCCGCTGAACGCAGAGTTCTACAACCAGCTGGACTTCCCATTCCCAGTGGACCTGGACCACCAGCAGTACCTGGGCGGCAGCATCACCTGGGCTCTGGGCGAAATTCCGCTGCTGGTGGTTTCCATCGCCCACGGGTTCCAATGGCTGCGCTCTGACCGGCGCGAGGCCAAGCGCTTCGACCGCCGTGAAGAGCGCACGGGTGACGAAGAGCTGGAGGCGTACAACGCGATGCTGGCTGGGCTCTCTAGCGGGCAGATCGATACCGGCAACCGCGCGTACTACGGCGATGATTACCACGACCAGGACATTCAGAGCACGCTGCACTCGGCCAAACACAAGTCGCAGCACAAGGCCAAGTACAGGCAAGAACACAAAAAGTCGGACTAACGCACACCCGGCCGCGAACTGTCAACCCCCTTCCTTCCAGCCTGTGGATAAGCGCCTTTGAAGGGCAGAGTTGTCCACAGGGTGGCGTCACGAAGAAAAAGAAAAACCCCGAAACGCGCTAACAATAAAGCCACGCGCCGGGGAACAAGCTTCGGTGCGACAACAAGGAAGGGGACAAGTCAGATGAGCAACAATCTGGCGCAGGCATATCTGGTGGGGAACGCGGTTGACCACCCGCAGATTCGGATCAAAGGGCTGGACGGCGGGCCCACACTCACCACGTTCCGCGTGGCGATGAACCACCGCTACCAAGGCGCGGACGGGCAGTGGAAGGACGGCGACCCGTGCTACATGGAAGTGCAGTGCTGGGGAGCGCTGGGCGACAACGTCAGCGCGACGGTGTGCAAGGGGATGTCCGTGATCGTCGTCGGACGCATCGTGCAGAGCACGTGGGAAGCCAACGGCGAAGATGGCCAGCCCGTGACCCGCAGCGTGCTGCGCGTGCGTGCGACTCACGTGGGTCCGGACCTGAGCGCCCGGAACGTGTTGGTGAACGTCCGCAAGGCAGTGGAGCAGAACGCGCAGCAGGGTGCTGGGCAGGCTGTTGGGCAGGCTGCGGAGATGGGTGCAGTGCAGAACTCTGCGGAGAACCCCAGCGGCTCGCCGGAGCTGGTGGGAGTCGGCGCAGGCGGCCAGGAAGAGGAAGTGGAACCTGCGTTCTAAGCGGCAAGCCAAGCGCTTAATGGGCGCATAATGGGCGCTAAAGGGTGAGGCCGACCTGGGCTGCTCGGGGGAGTAGCCCAGGTCGGCCTTCGCACGGTGGCACCACGTACACTGGGTGGGCGAATACATTGGGACACTAACCACGAAAGGTCAAAAGAGTTCACCGTGGGCGAGTTCATTTACACCATGAAGAACGTGCGCAAGGCGCACGGCGACAAAGTCATCCTGGATAACGTCACGATGGCGTTCTACCCCGGCGCCAAGATCGGCGTGGTGGGCCCGAACGGTGCAGGTAAGTCCTCCATCCTGAAGATCATGGCTGGCATCGACCAGCCCTCCAACGGCGAGGCTTTCCTGGACCCCGGCGCAACCGTCGGCATCCTGCTACAGGAGCCGCCGCTGAACGAGGAAAAGACCGTTCGCCAGAACGTCGAAGAGGGCATGGGCGAGATCTTCGAAATCCGCCAGCGCTACGAAGAGATCGCCGAAGAAATGGCCACCAACTACACCGACGAGTTGATGGAAGAGATGACGACTCTGCAGGAGAAGATCGACGCTGCAGATGCGTGGGAGCTGGACTCCAAGATCGAGCAGGCCATGGAAGCGCTGCGCTGCCCGCCGTCCGATGAGCCGGTGACCCACCTCTCCGGTGGTGAGCGCCGCCGCGTGGCCCTGGCGAAGCTGCTGCTTTCCGAGCCGGACCTGCTGCTGCTCGACGAGCCCACTAACCACCTGGACGCCGAGTCCGTGCTGTGGCTGGAGCAGCACCTGAAGGACTACAAGGGTGCCGTCCTGGCCGTCACCCACGACCGCTACTTCCTGGACCACGTCGCCGGCTGGATCTGTGAGGTCGACCGCGGCAAGCTGTACCCCTACGAGGGCAACTACTCCACCTACCTGGAGACCAAGGCCAAGCGCCTGGAGGTCGCCGGTAAGAAGGACGCGAAGCTGCAGAAGCGACTCAAGGAAGAGCTGCAGTGGGTCCGCTCCGGTGCGAAGGCTCGCCAGGCGAAGAACAAGGCGCGTCTGCAGCGCTACGAGGAGATGGCAGCCGAGGCGGAGAAGTACAAGAAGCTGGACTTCGAAGAGATCCAGATTCCGACCCCGCCACGCCTGGGCAACCAGGTGGTCGAGGTCAAGGATCTGAACAAGGGATTCGACGGCCGCACCCTGATCAAGGACCTGTCGTTCACCCTGCCGCGCAACGGCATCGTGGGCGTCATCGGTCCGAACGGTGTGGGTAAGACCACCCTGTTTAAGACCATCGTTGGCCTGGAAGAGCCGGATTCTGGCGAAGTGAAGGTCGGCTCCACCGTGCAGCTGAGCTACGTGGACCAGAACCGCGAGAACATCGACCCGGAGCAGACCGTCTGGGAGGTCGTTTCCGACGGCCTGGACTACATCCACGTCGGCCAGAACGAAATGCCTTCCCGCGCGTACCTGTCCGCGTTCGGCTTCAAGGGCCCGGACCAGCAGAAGCCTTCCAAGGTGCTGTCCGGCGGTGAGCGCAACCGCCTGAACCTGGCA
This sequence comes from Corynebacterium sp. 22-2729, assembly GCF_053479475.1. Lineage (NCBI taxonomy): Bacteria > Bacillati > Actinomycetota > Actinomycetes > Mycobacteriales > Corynebacteriaceae > Corynebacterium > Corynebacterium sp. 22-2729. Next base: position 180,584 of record NZ_JBRBCA010000002.1, on the reverse strand, counting down.
CTGACGCTGAAGCAGGGCGGCAACCTGATCCTGCTGGATGAGCCGACTAACGACCTGGACGTCGAGACCCTGTCCTCCCTGGAGAACGCTCTGCAGCAGTTCCCGGGCTGCGCCGTGGTCATTTCGCACGACCGCTGGTTCCTGGATCGCACCTGTACTCACATCCTGGCTTGGGAAGGCAACGTTGCCGAGGGGCAGTGGTACTGGTTCGAGGGTAACTTCGAGGATTACGAGAAGAACAAGGTCGATCGCCTTGGCCCGGAGGCTGCACGCCCGCACCGCGTGACGCACCGCAAGCTGACTCGCTAGGTGTTTTCCTCGCTTAAAACCGTGTAACAACGTGAACCAATGTGAAGGGTGTGGCAAGATTGGTTCACGAAACAAAAGTTACTTGTGAGGTTCAAAGCGAGGTTTTAAACGCAATGCCCTTCATCGACCACGAGCCCACCGGGACTCGCTGGCACACATGCCACCGCGAACTCCGGTGGTCCGATTTCGACCAATACCAGCACGTCAACAACGCAAGATACCTGGAATTTGGCCAAGACGCGCGAATGGTCTTCCTCAAAGACGTGCTGATGGAGATGGACATAGCGGTTCCCCCGATGTTCGCGCGCCACACCACCATCGACTACCCGTACCCCCTGTCGCCGGGGGAGTCGGAAGTGGCCGTCGCCTCCTACTTCATCGGCGTGGGACGTAAGTCCTGCACAATGCGCCAGGTAATCCAGGATTCCATCGGGCGAGTGACCTGCACTATCGATGCCGTGATGGTGGGAATCGACGTGATGAGTGGCAAGTCCCGCGAATGGAATGAGCAGGACATCCATAACCTTAATCTTTTCCTCATTCCCGGTGACGAGGAAGTCGTCACCAGCCAAGCTGCCACCGCCGCCCGCTACTAGCTGAGCGATAATGCGTTGCTAGATGTTGCGCTACTCACCTATGCGAGCTTTGGCTCGGAGGGAGGGGCTAAGGTGGGGGAATTATGGGCGTCACAATCGATCTGCAGGGAATAGTTGACTCGCGATCCGCGACCGCGGCGGTGAGCGCCACGCGGCGCGCAGGCGCAGTGATGAAACGCGCGCTGGTGATGGATCCGGGTGCGCTCGTGCGCTTAGGTGCTGTGGGGGAGCGGTCGACGGATCTTTTTATTTCGACGCCACTAGGCTGCGTTGTTTCTGTGCGTGTACCAGGGCAGGTAAGCGGCGCGGGTAAGACAGGTTCCGTGGCCTATGCTAGCGAGGCACTGGGGGCAATCGTTGCGTTTGAACCCGGCCAGCAGCTCCTGGACCTGGGAGCGGACATGGATTTGATGTGGATGGGGTCGCTGCCTCCGCAGCAGGGGTTTGAGCTGATCGACACGGTGCCGGGAAGCGTGGTGCGCACACTGCACGCAGATATGGCAGCGGAAAATGAAGCGAACTCTGGCCCCATGGGCATCGCCCGTAGCCTGCTGGAACAGCAGGTTCTTTCGGTGAAACGCTCGGACGGTAGCGACGCCACCACCTCCGTCGCGCTCGAAGGCCGAACCATCGCGGCGCTCGGCGGCCTGCGTTTGGTTCCAGAGCCTGGGGAGAAGCTGCGGGACTATGACTTCGTTCGCGTGAGCGCCGGTGGGAGTTGGATCCGCATTGACGCGCTGGTGGGAAGCGTATATGCGCCACGACCCGGTGGGCTGGCGCGGGTTCCCGGACCGCGCTAGGGCCGCGAAGACTTAGGCGACCTAGGAACCGGCGTAAATGTCGTAGCCCAATTTGACGCTCATAACTACGACGATAACTAGCAATGCAATGCGTACGAAGCCCGTTCCTTTGGATAGAACAAGACGTGCTCCGACTTGTGCACCGGCTACGTTAAAGGCCGCCAAGGCCAGACCGAAGAGCCAGATCACGTGGCCGCCGATGGCGAATACGGTAAGGGCGCCCAAGTTGGTGGCGATGTTGATGATCTTTGCTAGGACGGCAGACTCCACGAAGGACTTGCTGAGAAGTGCCGTGAACGCGATGATCAGGAACGTGCCTGTGCCCGGTCCGAAGAAACCGTCGTAGGTGGCGATAATTCCGACTGCGAAGAGTCCTACGAGCCAGCGGTGGCGGTTCTGTGCCGATGCATGTTGAGGTTTACCGAAGCCGGGGTTGAAGGCAACATAGGTTCCGACTGCCAGCAGAAGGAAGATCACCAGAGGCCTTAGCGCCTCGGAGCTCAGCATCGATACCAAGAGCGCACCCGACGCCGCACAGGCGAAAGCGAGCGGCACCCCAAACGCCACCAGTTTGCGGTCGATTTTCTGGCGAATATCGGATGCCCGCAGCATGCGAGCGACGGCAGATGAAGTTCCGAAAACAGCCGCAAGTTTGTTCGTTGCCATTGCTGCGGCTTCGGGTGTTGCTGGTGCGACGATCAGAATCAGGGGAATGAGGATCAGTCCGCCTCCGCCGACGATGGCATCGATCGTCCCTGCAACGAAGGACCCCACCGCGAGGATCGAAAATGTTTCGGCGGAAAGCTCGGCTAGCATCCTTAGATCTCGTCAGGGGTATTCACCAGCATGTGCGCGACTCTTTCCATGTGATCCCACATTGCCGCGCGGTGCTCATCGGGCAGTTGCTCGCGGTCGATGGTGGCCAAGGCGTTGCCCATGAGCTCAAGCCAGCGGTCGCGGGCGGCCGTATCGATGCGGAAAGGGGCGTGGCGCATCCGCAGGCGAGGGTGGCCGCGTCGAGCGTTGAACTCTGCAGGGCCGCCCCAATACTGCACCAGGAACCAGCGCAGGCGATCTTCGGCGCCCTCGAGGTCGTCCTCCGGGTACATCGGCCTAAGGATATCGTCGGTGCGAACCTGGCGATAGAACTCGTGCACGATGGCGCGAAACGTTTCCTCACCAACAGCGTCGTAGAAGCTAGAAGTCATGCCTCAACCTTATCTGTTTGTAGAGCGTGAACAGCCCAGTTACTGATCCTTTGGTTCTTTCGCGAGCCTTCTAGTGAGCCTTCGCGTCGAAAGCCTGAGCGGCCTTGGCGCGAGCCACCCGGTCGCGTCCCTCGGAAAGCACGCGGCGGAGACCACTCGGGGTGTCCTCGGCCTGCACGAGTTCGGCAATGGCGGCATCCGTGGATTCGCTGTGATCCCAAGTGGGGTAAATGCCCTCCAGGGTGCGCAGTGCCATCTCGGAGTTCAGTGACTTCCAGTACTCCACGGCGTGGGCGATGTAATCCTCGCTGAACTGCTGCAGCAGGTCGCCGTGGCCGACGTGCACAAGGCCCGCGTTGCGGTGGCGCAGGCTCAGGTTGCTCTGCTGTGGCGCTTCCACGGTCAACGCACGCCAGACCTGCTGCTTGGTCTGCTCATCCGGTATGGAGGAGCGGGCCTGCAGCGCCAATGCTGCACCACTGGAGGAGTTGTCCTTGGACTCTTCGGCGGCGATGCGCGCCTCTACCTGTGCAGTGGATTCTCCAGTGGCGCGGGCAGCAGCGGTAAGCGCAATGATCACTGCCCAACGCAGATCCTGGTCCACGTTGAGCCCAGGGATCGTTTCGCCATCGCCTTCCGATGCGCCAGTTTCGCCCAGCAGTGCGCGCAGAACAGAAGCCGACTCTGCGGAGTGCACACAGCCCACGAACGCGCGGACAAATGCCAATTGCGCCGGGCCGCTAGTCTTGTGCGCCGCAGCTAGGAAAGCCTCGCGCAGTTGCGTCCAGCCTTCATCCGTCCAATCCGCGGCCGCATAATTCTCAGCTGCCGAGCGTGCCTGAGCCAGGATCTGCTCCAACACTGCCAGCTCCGTTTCCTCCACCGCGCCACCAGCGACCAGGCGGATAAAGTCACGTGCCCGCATATTCGCATTGCGCGTCATCTGCCAGGCAGCAGACCACACCAGGGCGCGTGCCATCGGATCAGCAATGCGGGCAATGTTCGGCACCTCCTCGCCTCCGATCGCTGTGGTCAGTGACGCCTCATCCAGCGCCATGTTGCCGTAGGCCAGGTCGTCGTCATTAACCAGCACCATGTCACCAGCAGGGACACCAACCAGCTCCGGCACCTCGGTGCTCTCGCCGGAAATGTCCAGCTCCACCCGCTTGGTGCGCTGTAAAGCGCCAGCGTCATCAAAGTTGTAAATGCCCACGGCAATGCGGTGAGTACGAGTCTCACCCGCGCCGGGCTGTGCGCCAGACTGTTCTACGGCGAAGGAAGTGTAGGATCCGTCGGCCACGTCGAAGGCCGGAGTCAGCGTATTAATGCCCGTGGTTCGTAGCCACTGATTCGACCAATCGGACAAGTCGCGACCCGATGCCTTTTCCAAAGCTCCCAGTAGATCCGCAAACGTCGCATTACCCCAGGCGTGAGAGGCGAAGTGCGCGCGGATGCCCGCAAAGAACTCCTCCAGCCCCACGTACGCCGCCAGTTGCTTCAGCACACTGGCACCCTTGGCATAGGTGATGCCGTCGAAGTTGGCCTCCACCGTCTCAATATCGCCTGCATCGGAGAACACTGGGTGGGTAGAGGAAAGCTGATCCTGCGCATATGCCCAGGCTTTTTCCTTGCTGTTGAAGGTCACCCACGCCGTGTCATACTTCGTCGCGCCGGCCTGGCTCATGGCCGCAGACCAAGTAGCGAAGGATTCGTTCAACCACAGGTCATCCCACCACTTCATCGTCACCAAGTCGCCGAACCACATGTGCGCCAGCTCGTGCAAGATCGTATCCGCACGGCGCTCGTACTGGTAATGGCTGGCCGCGGAGCGGAAGATGTACTCGTCGCGGATCGTCACCGCACCCGCATTTTCCATCGCGCCCATGTTGTACTCCGGGCAGAAGATTTGATCGTACTTGTAGAACGGGTAGCCAATGCCGAACTTATCTGCGTAGTAGTCGAAGCCTTGCTTCGTCACCTCAAAAAGCTCATCGGCATCCAGATATTCCGCCAGCGACTGACGGCAGAATAGCGCGAGAGGAACTCGCATTTCCCCGCTGGTCTGGAGGTTCTCACCCAGTGGATTGTTGCTCAGCGCTTCTACGGTCTCCGGGTGCTCAGTGATCGTGCCCCGCCACTCGTCGCGCACCACGTGCCACGGTCCAACGCAAAACGCAATGAGGTAGGTAGACAACAGGTAGTCCACACTAGCCCTGTGCTGTTTGCTTTGGACGCCCTCAACCTCCTCTACAGCAACCTCATTGTTCGTCACCACAGTCCACTCGGCGGGAGTGGTCAGCTCCACGTCGTACGTCGCCTTGATATCCGGCTGGTCGAAGCAAGCGAAGACCCGCTTGGCATCCGCCGTTTCAAACTGGGTGTACATATAAGCCTGGTTATCGCTGGGGTCGAAGAAGCGGTGCAGGCCCTGGCCCGTGCTGGAGTAGGGGATCTCCGCTTCTACTACTACCTCGTGCTGGCCGCTGGGCAGGCCTTCCAGCGGAATCCCCGCTGCGGCGTCATAGGTAAAACCACCGAGCGCTTCGCCATCGAGCTCTGCCCGCAGCAGCGAGTCAGCGCGCAGGTCGAGAAAGGTAGACCCGGCGTCAGAGGTGAAGCTGATGCGCGTCAGCGAGCGAAAGTACTTGTTATCGGGCTGCTCGCCGCCGGTGAGGTCGAGTTGGATGGTGTAGTGAACATCGCTGATGAGGCTTACGCGGTGCTCGGCTTCTGTACGGGTTAGGTTTATGGAACTCATGCAGACCACCCTAGTAGGCAGCCCGGACAACCCCGGCGCGTGATGGCGCTAGATGGCTAGAGTGGGTGACATGACTGAAACACAAACACAGACCGTAACCATGTTCTTCGACGCGATTTGCCCCTTTGCCTGGGTAACTAGCCGCTGGCTGCTTGAGGTACAGGAGGTGCGCGACGTGGAGGTCAAATTCCAGCCGATGAGCCTTTCCGTACTGAACGAGGGGCGCGATCTGGATCCGGACTACCGCGAGAAAATGGACGCTGCTTGGGCGCCGGCGCGCGTGGCTACAGCAATCTGGCAGAACCACCCGGAGAAGCTCTCTGCCTGGTACACCGCAATGGGCACCAAGATCCACAATGAACAGCGTGCGGACGCGACCGATCCGCATGGCTACGACGAGCTTATTGCCGAATCTCTGGAGGAAGCTGAGCTGCCCGCAGACCTGGCGAAGTACGGACACCTAAGTGCCGACGAGGAGGGCTCGTACGAGGCACAGCTGCGCGAGTCGCAGGACAAAGCCATTGAGTTGGTGGGCGATGAAGTAGGTACTCCGGTGGTGCAGCTGGGTAATGTGGCCTTCTTCGGTCCGGTGATCACCCGCATCCCGCGTGGCGAAGAGGCTGGCAAGCTGTTCGATGCATCCGTGACCTTGGCAGCAAATCCGCACTTCTTTGAGCTGAAGCGTTCCCGCACCGAATCGCCGGTAGCGGAGTAGTGCTGTAGTAGCGCTCGTGCGACGCTGGTGTAGTGCAGGTGCAGTGCTAAGGCGCAGCCCGCACGTCTTGACCGGCTAAACTGGGCACCATGCGTATTTACCTAGGTGCAGATCATGCCGGTTTTGAGATGAAGAACGTGATTAAGGATCACTTGAACTCCAAGGGCTTTGAGGTTGTGGACTGTGGCGCCCACACCTACGACGCCAACGATGACTACCCGGCCTTCTGTATCGCAGCGGCAAAGTCCGTGGTGGAAGATGAGGGCTCTTTGGGCATCGTGCTCGGCGGCTCTGGAAATGGCGAGCAGATCGCCGCGAACAAGGTTCCGGGGGCTCGCTGCGCCCTCGCCTGGTCCGTGGAGACCGCCAAACTAGCCCGTGAACACAACAACGCCCAGCTCATCGGGCTGGGCGGTCGCATGCACTCCGAGGAGGAAGCGCTGGCGATTGTGGATGCTTTTGTTTCCCAGCCGTGGTCGGAGGCCGAGCGCCATCAGCGCCGCATCGACATCCTGGCTGAGTACGAGCGCACGGGTGAGGCTCCTGCGCTGCCAGAAAACTAGTAACAAACTGGACTTTTAATTATTCGCGGTGGCGTCCGATTCGATCGGTGCGCCACCGCGTTTTGCTTGCCATTCCTTCACAATGTTGGAATCCCACAGCGTGAGTCCGTGGTACTTGGTCGCTGGCTGCGGTGCGCGGCCACGTCCTGCGTAGCTGGTAAAGGTGCCACGTGCGGTCCCGGAAAACTCAGCGCACTGTGATGCGGTCCAGAGCTCCGTGCCGGTTTTCTTGTCCACAATAATTGGTTCCATAAAACTAGAATTTACTCCGCTAGGATGCTGCCCACAATTGGAAATGTTGTTCTTCTACACCTGCATACCCCCGCAACAATGCAGGTTGAAGGCCATATTTTCAAATGATTTTGCAGGGCAGTGGGGGGTATGGTGTAACATCACTGGACGAAGCGGAATCCCGCTGGCGGAGTAGATCTGCGTGGCAGATTTCTTGTAAACTTCGCAGGCGAGTTCGCAATGGGAATGTCGTATAGTGGCTAATACCTCAGCCTTCCAAGCTGAAGACGCGGGTTCGATTCCCGTCATTCCCTCCAAATTTTCGGCAGTTCTCTTTTCATTGCGCATGGTCGCGATGACGGGGGAGCTGCCGTTTTGTATTTCTCGGTCTGTAGACAGTAAAGTAACGGGCGCAACGTTCGCGTGTGTGCGTGCGCCTATAGGTGCCGTCTCCGTGGGATGTTCAGAATCGGGATATGGCGCAGTTTGGTAGCGCACTCGCTTTGGGAGCGAGGGGTCGCAGGTTCAAATCCTGTTATCCCGACATTTTTTATTTTCACCCTTTTTGTTGGTGACGCCACCTTCCGGCTCGGTGCCGTGAAGTGGCGGAATGGTGCTCGCGAGCTGTATGGCTGGGGGAAATGCGAGCTTTTGATTTGTTGAGTTTTCCGTAGAGATTTCGGCTGGGGTTTTGGCTGGGGAGTACGGAAAACTGACCCCCGCGTGTTGCGCTCGCCATTGGTTCTATAAAATTGGGCACCGACCGTATAGGTGCTGCGAGACGAATGACGACCGTGGCGCCCAAGAAGCTATCAATACACAGGAGTGTGCATTCGTGAAGAGCTCTGTAGAAAAGCTGAGCGCCACCCGCACCAAGCTCACGATTGAGGTTCCATTCGAGGAGCTTAAGCCAGAGTTCGACAAGGCCTACGCCACCCTCGCGCAGCAGGTAAACATGCCTGGCTTCCGCAAGGGCAAGGTTCCGGCGAAGATTCTGGAAGCTCGCCTGGGCCGTGGTGTTGTCCTGGATCAGGTCATCAACGAGATGCTGCCTTCTCGCTACAGCCAGGCTGTCGAGGAGAACGACGTGAAGGCTCTCGGCCAGCCGGAGATCGAGATCGCCGAGCTGGAGGATGGCAAGCACGTTACCTTCACCGCTGAGGTTGATGTTCGCCCGGAGATTGAGGTGCCGGATTTCTCTGACATCTCCGTTGAGGTTGCGTCGCTGAAGGCTGATGACGAGGCCATCGATGCGGAGCTGAAGAACCTGCAGGCTCGCTTCGGCACCCTGAAGCCGGCTGATCGTGCCGTGAAGAAGGGCGACTTCGTCTCTATCGACTTGTCCGCCACCATCGATGGCGAGGCTGTTGACGAGGCAACCACCGAAGGGCTGTCCCACGAGGTTGGTAACGATTCCCTGATCGAGGGACTGGATGACGCTCTGGTTGGTATGAAGGCTGGCGAAGAGTCCACCTTCACCTCCAAGTTGGTCGCCGGCGAGCACGCCAACGAAGAGGCAGAGGTTACCGTCAAGGTCGGTTCCGTTAAGGAGCGCGAACTGCCGGAGCTGGACGATGACTTCGCGCAGCTGGCCAGCGAGTTCGACACTTTGGAAGAGCTCAAGGAGTCCCTGAAGGGACAGGTCGAGCAACAGCTGAAGAACACCCAGGCTGGCGAGATCCGCGATAAGGTTCTGGCCGCAGCGCTGGAGAAGACCGAGTTCGAGTTGCCTGAGGCTGTTGTTAAGGATCAGGTCGACGCTCAGATTCAGCAGATCATTCAGCAGTTCGGTGGCGATGAGAAGGTCTTCGAGTCCATGCTCGCCGCCCAGGATATGACCCGCGAGAAGTTCGAAGAGGACGCTCGCAGCTCTGCCGAGGATTCCGTACGTACCCAGCTCTTCCTGGATGCCGTTGCTGATGTTGAGCAGCCAGAGGTTTCACAGGAAGAGCTGATGGATCACATCGCCTTCACTGCAAACCAGTACGGCATGGATCCGAACCAGTTCATTATGCAGCTACAGCAGGCAGGCCAGCTGGGCAGCTTGTTTGCTGATGTTCGCCGTGGCAAGGCTTTGGCGCTGAACATTGCCAAGACCACCGTGAAGGATACCGACGGCGCTGACGTGGATCCGAAGGAGTACTTCGGTGATGTAGAGGCTGACAAGGCTGATGCCGAGAAGGCTGAGGAGGCTGAAGAGAAGCCGAAGAAGGCTCCTGCCAAGAAGTCGACCACCAAGAAGTCCACTGCCAAGAAGAGCACGGCTAAGAAGTCGACCACCAAGAAGAGCACGGCTAAGAAGTCGACCACCAAGAAGTCCACTGCCAAGAAGGGCACGGCTAAGAAGTCGACCACCAAGAAGTCCACTGCCAAGAAGACCACCAAGAAGGCAGCGGAGAAGAAGGAAGACTAAATAGTTTCCTTTCCCGCCGGATCTCTCTGAGGTTCCGGCGGTTTTCTTTATTCTGCGGTTGGCGACCCGCGGCCTGCCGTGCGCTGACAGCGAACAACCCCGCCAGGACACCCGTTTTGCCCATGGGTGTGACTAGGCTGGGGCGCATACAAAAGTGAACTTTCGTCATACTTTCTGCAAGGAGCGAAGTTGAGTTCGGAAAACCCCAATCACAGAGACTCGGTTTACGAGCGCCTGCTGCGCGAGCGCATTATCTTCCTGGGCAGCCAGGTTGATGACGACATCGCCAACGAGCTGTGCGCCCAGATTCTGCTGCTGTCCGCAGAGGATCCGACGCGCGACATCAGCCTGTACATCAACTCCCCGGGTGGTTCCGTCACCGCGGGCATGGCAATTTACGACACGATGAAGTACGCGCCGTGCGACATCGCTACCTACGGGATGGGTCTGGCGGCGTCGATGGGTCAGTTCCTGCTCTCCGCAGGTACGAAGGGTAAGCGCTATGCTCTGCCGCACGCTCGCATTATGATGCACCAGCCTTCCGCAGGCGTGGGTGGCACCGCAGCCGACATCGCCATCCAGGCGGAGCAGTTCGCTTACACCAAGCGCGAAATGGCGGAGCTGATTGCGGAGTTCACCGGCCAGACGGTGGAACAGATCACCAAGGATTCCGACCGTGACCGCTGGTTCACCGCGGAGCAGGCTAAGGAATACGGTTTCGTCGACCACGTCATCACCTCTGCGAAGGAGAGCTAAGACATGTCAGAGATGCAGATGCCAGAAATGCGATACATCCTGCCGTCGTTCGTGGAGCACTCCAGCTACGGCGCGAAGGAATCCAACCCCTATAACAAGCTGTTCGAGGAACGCATTATCTTCCTGGGTACTCAGGTCGACGATGCTTCCGCTAACGACATCATGGCGCAGCTGTTGGTACTGGAGGGGCTTGACCCCGATCGGGATATCACGATGTACATCAATTCTCCCGGCGGTTCTTTCACCAGCCTGATGGCGATCTACGACACTATGCAGTACGTCCGTCCGGACGTGCAGACCGTATGCCTTGGCCAGGCTGCCAGTGCAGCTGCAGTGCTGTTGGCAGCCGGTACCCCCGGCAAGCGCGCGGCTCTGCCCAACGCTCGTGTGCTGATTCACCAGCCCGCCACCGGTGGGGTACAGGGTCAGGTTTCCGACCTGGAGATCCAGGCTAAGGAAATTGAGCGTATGCGTAAGCTCATGGAGGAAACGCTGGCTCGTCACACGGGCAAGTCCGCCGAGCAGGTGCGCATTGATACCGACCGCGACAAAATCCTGACGGCCGAGGAGGCCAAGGAATACGGCATCGTCGATCAGGTTTTCGACTACCGCAAGCTCTCGGCACAGAAGTAGCACTCGCCGCAATTTTTGTGGTGACGCCCAGAGGCACGCTACGAAAAGACAACCCTACGTGGGGATTCTGGACTAGTTCTGGATTCATACACGTAGGGTTCACTCTTTATTAAGCCAGCCACTCTAGCGTTTTCTGTGTGGAGAATCGAAAGAAGTTTAATCGTCGAACTGTCCTCGGAGGCCTGCTAGGTACTGCGGCTGGGTTTGCAGGTATTACCGCAAACTCCCGCGCCATTGCTCGCGCTCAGGTTGGATCGGCCACGGGTTCATTGGGGCCGTTGAGCTACACCGGCTCTTTGCAGGGGAATGACCAGTATCTCGGGACGAACAAACTTCCTAAACAGGTGGTAACTGATGGCACCGTGCCCGTCGACGATTACCCGGGTTGCACTCCCTGGCCGTTTATCCACGGTGTGTCTTCCGGAGATCCACTGCAGGATCGAGTGATCATCTGGACTCGCATTACTCTCGAAGAACGTGACCCGGATGGTGCGCCGGGTGCAAACCCCGCAGGCGCCGAACCGGAGGTCGCCTGGACCGTTTCGAGGAATCCGGAAATGACGGACGTGGTGGCGTCGGGAACCCAAAAAGCAGTCGCAGCGCACGACTGGACCATTAAGGTCGACGTCACCGGGCTCGACGCTGAAACGACCTACTATTACCAGTTCAGTCACGATGGTAAGAACTCGATCATTGGGCGAACCCGCACTGCGATAAAGCCTGGTTCCTCTGAGGCTCGCCTGGCCGTAATGAGCTGCACCAGTTATTGGTCCTCCTACTGGACAGGGCTGCAGCTGCTTGCAGATCGCAACGACGTGGACTTGGTTATACACCTTGGCGACTACCTCTACGATTTCGTCGATGGTAATGAGGCTGTGCGCTCGCGCGTGCCATTTAGCCATCTCACACACCCCGATAACCGCGATTGGAAGAATCTCGATGAGGTTCGACGCCGCTACGCCCTTTACCGCTCAGATCCCAAGTTTGTAGCCGCACACCAGCAACATCCCTGGATGATCGTGTGGGACAACCATGATGTAGATCCCAACTACGGCAACGAACTAGAGGTCCCTGAGATCCCTATTGAAGAGACCGTCACGCTCGAAGACACCTGTCGGGCATTTTGGGAATGGACTCCCTCGCGCCCGGTGAAAGCCGACGGTAGCGGCGAGTTTCTTCTGGTGGACGACGGAAGCTACCCAGAGCCAGAGGACGTTACCCTCTGCTATCGCAGCCTGGACTACGGGGACTTGCTATCTATTTCTGCAATCGATGCGCAGCTGGGACTGCCCCGATACGGGCGGGAGTTGGACAACTCGCACCTGAGTCATATCAAGGTCGGCGCGCCAACGCTGCTGGGGAAGACTCAATTCGATTGGCTATCAGAAGCTCTCCGAGGTGCGGAGAATCGTGGTGTGCTGTGGAAGGTCATTGCTAATCAGGCGTGGTTTTCGCCGATGGATACACCCGACATTGTGGAAGGCTCCACAGGCGCTACCAAGGCTAAGTTTGGGCTGAGTCGGTGGTCGAAGTATCCGGAGGAGAAGAAAGCGATTGTGGAGCTGTTGCGCCTAGATGTACCGAACTCCGTGATGGTCTCCGGAGATGCACACGGCAACCTCGGGTCGGACATTCTTTCGGCCTCCACTCCATTCAACCCGTACTACCCGGGGCCGGCGGGTAACAATCGCCGTTCCGGTGCACAGCAGGGCAATCGGAACGCAGGCGCGGTACGTGTTGCGACAGGGAACAGTGCGCGGACGAATGCCCGTAAGTACTCCGCAGGTGTGGAATTTGCACCTAGCTCCATGGGGCGTGGTGGAGCAGATGACGCGATCGCGGGTGCCCTCCCGGTTGGGTCTGCAACTGTGGTAACAGCTACTCGTGCAGCGGAGCAGGCTCTGCTGAATCTAAATCCGTCCGCGCAGTTCATGGAGTGGGCAGATCACGGCTACGGCATTGTGCACCTAACGAGAGAGTCCGCCATCTTCGAATACTGGTGGCAGGATAAGTTCAACCCGCGTGCAAACGACGTTCTGGGGCATCAAATGATTGCTTGGGCGCACGACGACCGGTCTTCTCACCCACCGCGTTATAAGCAGCAAATTGATGCGATAACGCTACACGGCTTGCCCGTGGAGCCCACCCGCGGAACTCGTCAGTCTGCGCAGGCTCCGGCTGCCGAGACAGTGCGGATGAACCCGCAGATAGACTAGAGGCAGGAGACTCGCGGGGCTTGAAGGTTCGAAGCGAATTTGGCGTGGCGCTGTAGAGTTGAAGGCCTATGAGGGTGCTAACCTAGCTGTCCCCCAAGTTCCCCTATCCAAGAAAGCCTGATAACCCACATGCCTGAAAGCGCAGAGCTCCTGAAGTGCTCTTTTTGTGGAAAGAGCCAAAAACAGGTTCGCAAGCTGATTGCCGGCCCTGGTGTATACATTTGCGATGAATGTATCGAGCTTTGTAACGAGATCATCGAAGAGGAACTGCTTGCAGTCGACCCCACTGAGGGGTCGGCAAAGCTGCCGAAGCCTGCCGCCATCGCAGAGTTCCTCGATAACTATGTGATCGGCCAGGACGAAGCCAAGCGCACCCTGGCTGTGGCTGTGTACAACCACTACAAGCGCATCCAGGTGGAAGAGTCCAACGCTGCGGCGCGTCGCTCTGACGATGAGGTGGAGCTAGCGAAGTCCAACATTCTCATGCTGGGGCCTACTGGCTCGGGCAAGACCTATCTGGCGCAGTCGCTCGCCCGCATGCTCGATGTGCCTTTCGCCATTGCCGACGCCACCAGTTTGACCGAAGCTGGCTATGTCGGTGAAGACGTAGAAAACATTCTGCTGAAGCTTTTGCAGGCCGCTGATTTTGATGTAGCAAAGGCACAGCGTGGCATCATCTACGTCGACGAGGTAGACAAGATCTCCCGCAAGTCGGAGAACCCGTCCATCACCCGAGATGTTTCGGGCGAGGGAGTGCAGCAGGCGCTGCTGAAGATTTTGGAAGGCACTGTTGCCGCTGTACCACCACAGGGTGGGCGCAAGCACCCGAACCAAGAGTTCATCCAGTTCGATACCAAGAACGTGCTGTTCATTGTTGCTGGAGCATTCTCCGGGCTGGAGAACGTCATTGCCGAGCGTCGTGGCAAGAAGGGACTGGGCTTCGGTGCGGAGATCAGCGCAAAGTCTGAGGAAGACCCGAATCCGTTCCAATTTGTGGAGCCGGAGGACTTGGTGAAATTCGGCCTGATCCCTGAACTGATTGGTCGTCTGCCGGTGCTGACCCACGTCGGCCACCTGGACGAGGAAGCTTTGGTTCGCGTCCTGACCGAGCCGAAGAACTCCCTGGTACGCCAGTACCAGCGTCTGTTCGAGATGGATGGAGTGCGCCTGACTTTTGAGGAGGACGCACTCCAGGAGATCGCACAGAAGGCTCTAGCCCGCGAAACCGGAGCCCGTGGCTTGCGCTCCATCATGGAGACTCTGTTGCTGCCGACTATGTTCAGCATCCCAGAGGATGAAGAAACCGGTGAGGTCATCATCACCGGCGCTTGCGCACGAGGCGAGGCAGAGCCGACGCGGCTGAGCCATGAAGAAGTGGCGAAGCGGGATAAGAAGAGCGCCTAGTCGTGATAGAGGTCCGATGACGCCGAGGGGGCGTCATCGCCCTCCCCATCCTCGTCCCGCCAATCGCGGTACAGGGACGCGGCAACGGAAGAACCGAGCACCGAAGAATGGGACGCGTGGGTGTAGGACGTGCCCTGGGTCGTTGGCATCGTGGTGGCGAGGAAGGCAATAACCGCGTCACAGGTAAGCCTTTGCAGTCCAGCCTCATTATCGGCAGTGTTGGAATCCATGCCGTAGAGAGCGTGGAAGGTCGCCCCTTGGGTGACGGCGAAAGAACATAGCGAAGTGATCAGTACATAAGTATCTTCCGCGGACACTCCACTGCGGAAGGCGCCGATATCGTGGCCACGCATGAGCACACGATCGATGTGCAGCACGACAGGGGAATCCTCCAATACGCCGACGCGGTGTACGAGCTGCGGATCACCTAGCAGGTTCTCCGCGACAATGAGGCGCACCGCATTGGGGTGAGTAGCAAACCGGGTGTACGTCGCGCCGACCAGGTTTCGCATTTCACGAACGGGAGAGCGATCCATCTCCGGATTGTCGTAGCCATTGAGCGGCACTGGCCAGATGGAAGAATGTGCATAGCGTAGCGCTTCTTCGATAAGGCGATCGGGGGAACTGAGCAACTCACACGTTGGCGACAGGCGGGCTGCCTGCGCAATGGCGGCCAAGTGCTGGGGAGTAAAGGCAGCACCGACCCGCACAGCGATGTTTACGGTGGCGTTCATGGCCTGGATGTACTGCTTGTCGCCGAGTCCATACCAGGCCGCAGAGGCGGGGAGGTGGGGCTTGTTTTGCACCTGAATAGTTTATCTGTGAAGGGGGTGAAAATGCAGCGACGTGTACCGAAAACTGGCACGTGCGGGGGTGGTTCGCGGTGCTTCTACAGGGCCGAGTAGAACGAGTCCTGCAGCTGTCCGGGTGGGTTATTACAGTGGGAAGGGATTAGAGAACATCTTCAAAAACACTCTTAAGGAGCCCCGCGTGACCACCAATAACCAGAACGCCGTCACTGTCACCGTTACGGGTGCCGGCGGCCAGATCGGCTACTCCCTGCTCTTCCGTATCGCCAAAGGTGAAGTATTCGGCGATCGCGTGGTTAACCTGCGTTTGTTGGAGACCGAGAGCGGTGTGCAGGCAGCTCGTGGGGTAGCCCTCGAACTGTCGGATTGCGCCTACCCGCTATTGGGCGAGGTCACCATCACTTCGGATATCAACGAAGGCTTCAAGGGAGCTAACGCGGTGTTCCTGGTGGGCGCCAAGCCACGCCAGAAGGGCGAGGAGCGCGCTGATCTTCTGGCTGCTAACGGCAAGATCTTCGGCCCACAAGGCAAAGCCATCGCCGAGCACGCAGCCGATGATGTGCGCGTGATCGTGGTTGGTAACCCGGCGAACACCAACGCCGCCATTGTTGCCGCTCATGCGAAGGGGCTGGACCCCCGCCGCGTGACTGCCCTCACCCGCCTCGATCACAACCGTGGTCTGGCGCAGGTAGCAGAGAAGCTGGATGTGGCCGTACGTGACCTGAAGAACATGATCGTGTGGGGTAACCACTCCGCCACCCAGTTCCCCGACGTGGCCGAGCTGACCCTGAACGGCGAGAAAATTGCTGACAAGCTGGAAGAGTCCTGGGTCGATGAAGAGTTCATTCCGCGCGTAGCCAAGCGCGGTGCGGAGATCATCGAGGTACGCGGACGCTCCTCCGCAGCCTCTGCTGCTAACGGCGCACTGGATCACATGCGCGATTGGGTGAACGGCACTCCTGAGGGCGACTGGGTTTCTGTAGCACTGCCTTCCGACGGTTCCTACGGCATTCCAGAAGGCCTCGTGTTCTCCTTCCCTTGCCGTTCCGTTAACGGTGAGTGGGAAATCGTGCAGGGTCTGGAGATCAGCCCGGCTCAGCAGGAGCGCATCGACGCGAACGTGAAGGAGCTGCAGGAAGAAAAGGCTGCGGTAGAGGCTGCTGGCCTGCTGTAGTTTCACGAACCAAACTTTTTTGCGCATATCGCCACCTGGCCTGTTGGTCGGGTGGTTTTATGTTAGGCATGACAGCCCCCACTTACCGCACTGATCCCACCGACCACACCGACCGCCCCGCGCCGGTCCATTCCCAACTCCTCCAACAGTCTCTGTTCAGCCAACTCACCGCCCGCGCCGGGTGGCTGCTGCCGGGGATTCCGGAACCAATTCTGCGGGTGCTGGGCACTCGCACCAACTCCGAGGGTGATCGCCTGGATGCTGATGTCCGTGCGTCGATCCTGACCCTCAACCTGATCCACCCCGATGACTACTCCAAGCAACCAGTAGACAAGACCCGCGAGGTCGTGGAGAGTTCCGCCTACCTGGGTGGCGGGCATGTGCCCTCCGTCGGCTCGGTTGTGGAGGAACATATCCGCGGCGTGCGAGTCCGCCACTATCGACCCACCGGCGCGGCCTCACCGGAAGTGGAGCTGCCCACCCTGGTGTACTTCCACGGTGGCGGCTGGGTCGTTGGTTCCCTCGATTCCCACGATTCCACGTGCCGCTGGCTTTGTGAACGAGCCCGCGTGGCTGTGCTCTCCGTTGACTATCGTCTGGCTCCGGAACATCCTTTCCCCGCCGCGCCCGACGACTGCTGTGCCGTGGTTGAGGCGGCGATGGTGGGGGAGGTTAAGGGCGTCAATAAGAAAAGGGTGGCCGTCGGCGGCGATTCGGCAGGAGGCAACCTCGCCGCAGTGGTGTGCCTGCGCCGCAAGCGGGAAGGGGCGGAGCAGCCGCGGGCGCAACTGCTTTTTGTGCCGGTGACGGACCTTTCGACACTCGATACCCCTAGTCATCGCGAGTTCGCCAAGGGGTACTTCCTAACTCATGCGCATATGCAGTGGTATCGCGATCAATATCTGACCGACGAGGCACAGCGTAGGGATCCGGATGTTTCTCCGCTGCTGGCTGACGATGTGAGCGGTCTGGCTCCGGCCTATGTTGCCGTCGCTGGGTTCGACCCGCTGCGTGACGAAGGTGCGGCTTACGCGGAGAAGCTGCGGAAGGCAGGTGTGCTGGTTTCTTTCCGACGCCACCCCGGCCTGATCCACCCGTTCGTGAATTCTACGGGCGTATGGCGCAATGCGGGGCGAGCACTGGATGAAGCGGCGGGAGTGTTGCGGGCGGCGCTCGAGATGTAGGCGGGGTGTACGACGTGTCCGAGCCGTCTACTAGACTTGGCTAGCGTGAGTGACTCCAGTTCTAAGGCAAATGGCTCTAACACGATTGGTGCTGACCGCTCGGCACAGCTACCTGCGGCATGGAACCCCGCCGCGGTAGAGGAAAACCTGTACCAGGGGTGGGTGGATTCCGGCTACTTCAAGGCTGACCCTGCCAGCGATAAGCCCCCGTTCAGCATTGTGCTGCCACCGCCAAACGTGACTGGTCAGCTGCACATGGGCCACGCGCTGGACCACACGCTGATGGATGCGATGGCCCGCCGTAAGCGCATGCAGGGCTTTGAAGTTCTCTGGCTCCCGGGTTCCGACCATGCAGGTATCGCTACTCAGACCAAGGTGGAGGCTAACCTCAAGGAATCTGAGGGTAAGGATCGCTTCGACTACGGCCGCGAGGACTTTATCGACAAGGTCTGGGAGTGGAAGGAACAGTACGGTGGCGTGATCCAGCGCCAGATGCGTGCCATTGGTGATTCCGTGGACTGGTCCCGCGAGCGCTTCACGTTGGATGATGGCCTCTCCCGCGCCGTGCAGACCATGTTTAAGGAACTTTTTGACGCCGGCTTGATCTACCGTGCGAACCGCATGGTGAACTGGTCTCCTGTGCTACAGACCGCAATCTCTGACATTGAGGTCGTGTATTCCGAGGATGAGGGTGAGCTGGTTAGCATCCGCTATGGCTCTCTGGACGATGCCGAACCACACGTGATTGTTGCGACGACGCGTGTGGAAACAATGCTGGGTGACGTGGCTGTAGCTGTGCACCCAGAGGATGAGCGCTATGCGGATCTGGTGGGTAAGAGCCTGCCGCACCCGTTTTTGCCGGATCGCCAGATGATCGTGGTTGCTGACGATTACGTAGATCCCGAGTTCGGTACCGGTGCTGTGAAGATCACCCCGGCACATGACCCGAATGACTTTGCGATGGGGCAGCGCCACGACCTGCCGATGCCGGTGATTATGGACGAAACTGGTCACATCGCGGGCACGGGCACCGAGTTCGACGGCATGGAACGCTATGAAGCGCGAGAGAAGATTCGCCTGGCACTTCAAGAGCAGGGGCGCATCGTGGCACGTAAGTTTCCCTATGTGCACAGTGTGGGGCACTCCGAGCGATCCAAGGAAGCTGTGGAACCGCGCCTGTCCGAGCAGTGGTTCGTCAAGGTGGACGAGCTGGCAAAGATGTCCGGCGATGCAATCCGGTCTGGCGATTCGGTAATTCACCCAGCCTCCCAGGAACCACGCTGGTTCGACTGGGTGGATGACATGCACGACTGGTGTATTTCTCGCCAGCTGTGGTGGGGCCACCGCATCCCGATCTGGTACGGGCCGAACGGCGAGATCGTGTGCTGTGGTCCGGATGACGAAGCTCCGACGGGCGAGGGATGGCGTCAGGATGAGGACGTGCTGGACACGTGGTTCAGCTCCGCTCTGTGGCCGTTCTCCACGATGGGTTGGCCGGATAAGACCCCGGAGCTGGAGAAGTTCTATCCCACCAGCGTGCTGGTGACGGGCTACGACATTCTGTTCTTCTGGGTTGCGCGAATGATGATGTTCGCCACCTTTGCCTCCAAGCACACTACTGAGGTGCTGGGCACGGGCAACGAGGGACGCCCGCAGATTCCGTTTAAGGATATTTTCCTGCACGGCCTGGTACGAGACGAGCATGGCCGTAAGATGTCCAAGTCCTTGGGTAACGGCATTGACCCGATGGATTGGGTACGCGATTACGGTGCGGATGCGCTGCGCTTTACCCTGGCTCGTGGTGCTAACCCGGGCTCTGATCTGCCGGTGGGCGAGGATGCGGCACAGTCTTCCCGTAACTTTGCCACCAAGTTGTACAACGCCACGAAGTTCGCGTTGATGAACGGCGCGCACGTCGGCGAGCTGCCCGCCCGCGAGACCCTGACGGATGCCGACCGCTGGATTTTGGACCGCCTGGAGGAAGTACGCCAGCTGGTCGACGATGCACTGGATCGCTACGAGTTCTCCCTGGCCAACGAGAACCTTTACCGTTTTGCTTGGGGCGAGTTCTGTGACTGGTACCTGGAAATCGCAAAGGTGCAGATCCCGCGCGATTGGGATAGCGCTACGCAAGAACAAGTGCAGCGCGGCATTAATACGCAGATCGTGTTGGGACGAGTACTGGATGCGGTACTGCGTCTGCTGCACCCCGCCATGCCTTTCGTGACCGAAACGCTGTGGAAGGCGCTGACCGATGGGGAAGAGGGCTACTCCGATTCCCTGGTCACCGCCGAGTGGCCAGGCGCTGATCTGACCAATGGGGGCGTAGAGACGGATGCCGATGCAGTACGCCGCATGGCAGACGTCGACAAGCTGGTCACGGAGCTGCGTCGTTTCCGCAGTGATCAGGGCGTGAAGCCCTCCCAGAAGGTACCTGCTTCGCTGGACTTCGCCGCTGCCGACTTGGTCGAATTTGAAGAAGCCGTGCGTTCCCTGGTGCGCCTGGAGACCCCTGCTGAGGGATTCACGGAGACTGCCTCCATTGAGGTGCGCCTGTCTCAGGCGACCATTGCGGTACAACTGGATACCTCCGGCACCGTCGACGTGGCTGCCGAGCGCAAGCGCCTGGAGAAGGATCTGGCGGCTGCACAGAAGGAACTCGACAACGCAGCGAAGAAGCTGGGTAATGAGAACTTCCTTTCCAAGGCGCCGGAGAAGGTCGTCGAAGGCATCCGCGAGCGCCAGCGTGTGGCGCAGGAAGAGTTCGATCGCATTACCACCCGACTGGAAGGCCTGCCACAGGCATGACCGAAGAGACAACTGGGGAAAACTACCCAGATGAGGTGACCCTCGACGAGGCCGGCCTGGCTCTGCCCCTCGACCATTTGGGCGCCGATGAGGCTGAGGGGGCGTCAACCCCAGAAAGGCCCATCACCCCCGACGATCTAGCGGCTTTGGCAGAGGTCGATGCGGAGCTGAACCAGCGTTGGCCCGAGACGAAGATCGACCCGACGCTGGAGCGCGTGGAGTTGCTGATGGATCTGCTTGGCCACCCCGAGCGGACGTTCCCTGCGATCCATGTGGCCGGGACGAATGGCAAGACCTCCGTAGTGCGGATGATCGAGTCTCTGATGCGGGCGTTCCACCGCCGAACCGGGCGCACCACCAGCCCGCATCTGCAGATCGTGACTGAGCGCATCGCCATTGACGGCCGCCCGATGCACCCGCGCGACTACGTGGACACGTGGCGTGACATCCAGCCGATGGTGGAGATGGTGGATGCGAAAAGCCAAGCCGAAGGCGGTCCGCAGATGAGCAAGTTCGAGGTGCTCGTGGCCATGGCCTATGCGGCCTTCGCCGATGCTCCGGTGGACGTGGCCATTATCGAAACCGGCATGGGTGGACGCTGGGATGCGACCAACGTGGTGAACTCCGATGTCGCGGTGATTACGCCCATCGGCCTGGATCACATGGATTACCTGGGTGACACCCTCGAGCAGATTGCAGGTGAGAAGGCCGGCATCATTAAGACCCGGTGGGATGCTGATGACCTGCTGACCCCGCCGGATAACGTGACCATTGTTGCGGAGCAGGAGCCCGAAGCGATGCGCGTGGTTTTGGAAGAAGCCGTAGCGAAGGATTCTGCAGTAGCCCGCGCTGGCAGCGAATTCGGTGTGGTATCCAGCCGCATTGCCGTAGGCGGTCAGAGTCTGACGATTCGCGGATTGGCTGGCGAGTACGAGGACATTTTCCTGCCACTGTCTGGTGAACATCAGGCGCGCAATGCTGCCGTAGCGCTGGCGGCAGTGGAGGCTTTCTTCGGCGCCGGTGCGAAGCGTCAGCTAGATGTGGATACGGTGCGAAAAGGTTTCGCTTCCGTCGCCTCGCCCGGCCGTCTTGAGCGGGTGCGTTCCACCCCGAGTGTATTTATTGACGCCTCGCACAACCCCCACGGCGCGAAAGCGCTGGCGGCGGCGATCGACCGCGACTTTGAATTTCGCAAACTGATCGGCGTGGTGGGTGTGCTAGGGGACAAGGACGCCCGGGGCATCCTCGCTGCACTCGAACCTGTGATGGACGAGGTTGTGGTGACCGAGGTGAACTCTCCGCGCGCGTTGCCTGTGGATGTGTTGGCGGAGTATGCGCGTGACGCTTTCGGCGAGGAGCGTGTGCACGTAGCTACCAACCTGCCGGGTGCCGTGGAGCTGGCTACGCAACTGGCCGAGGATGACGAAGATGGCGTGCTGTCTGGTGCAGGCGTACTGATCACTGGCTCGGTGGTGACCGCTGGCGAGGCGCGCACGCTATTTGGCAAAGAGCCAGCCTAAGGCGTTCGACGCGGCGCTGCCGAGTTCCGATTAGGTCTTGCTGGGTCTAATTGGGTCTAATAGGGCTGACGGCTTAAGACAATTATGAGTGCGTCAAAAGAAGAGCGAGCAAGGAGCTGCAGAAACCGTGGCACAGAACTCTCACAAGCGCAATAAGGCTGATGAGCAGGGCGAGTACGGCCCACTTGGTCCCGGCCAGGCGCCGGCCAACGATCCGCTGAAGGGTCTGCGAGGAGTCATGGCCGGCACTCACATCATGGAAGCCATCGTGATCCTGCTGGTGCTTACCGTAATTACCCGCGTAGATGCTGGTGCCTCGGCCACGACGTTCAATATGGTCTACGTGATCGGCTTGGGAGTGGCCATGATCGTCGCGGCTTTCCTGCAGAAGCTTAAGTGGGCGGACTGGTTGAATATTGGGTTGCAGGTGTTAGCTGTTGCGGGCTTTATCGTGCACCCGGCGATGGGCGCCATGGGCGTGATCTTTGCCCTGTGCTGGTGGTACATCTACCACCTACGTTCGAACCTGATGCGGCGTATGCAGCGTGGTTTGCTGCCTTCGCAGCACCTCGACGAAGAAGGAAATGTGCGGCGTCCGGCTACCCCCGCGGACTGATCTTCATGACGCCACATTTGCAACAGCTTTAACATCCGCAACACTCACCTGGGAATACCCTTAGAAGGGGGTAAGGTGTCCACTACCCCCGAATGTGGTTTATTATGCGGGCATGACGTTGACGCGCCGTGCATTCTTCCGCTCTTCCACCGCCCTAGGTGCCGCAGTTGGTGGCACTTTCCTCTTCGCTAACCGCAACAACATGGGGGTCTTTTCCTCCGCCGATAACACCCACCCCGCCGAAGTACCGACCCCAAGTGAGCCAGAAGCTTTCACGGGGACGGGAATCGGCGTCAACCAAAAAGGCCAGCTTCCCGGCGGTACCGGGTACCTCACGATTACCTTTCCACCCGCTGCGCCTGAGGGGGCGCAGGCAACCCTGCGCTTCGAGTTCGCCGGCGGGCGCACCGAGGATCGCCCTGTACATGCTGAGGCGCACGACCGCGAAGATGATTCTGCGCTGAAGTCCGATCCCGTCGAACTGCCGGAGGGTGCTACCGCCGTGTGGCTGCCCGGTGAAGCAAACGACCCCGCAACGCGCTTGCACCTACACATTGTGGAAGCCCCCAAGGGGCAGGAGGAGCAGATCTTTGGCGCTGGAATTGCGCCTTATGCCGCGCCGATAAATCTGCCTTCTAATCCGGCGGAGCTGCAGAGCAGCTTGGAAACTGGCGCTGCGGGTGTAGCGGGTTCGCTAGCTCTTGCGGGAACCATCGCTGGCATTCTTGCCTCCAGCGGGTTGGCAGTTCCGGGATTGCCCGCTCCGGGTGCGCCTGCCGGTGGTGGAGCGAATGTCATTGATGGCCTGCGTGTGGTTTCTCGCCGCGAGTGGGGTGCGAATGAAGCGCTGATGGGGTGGACGCCCCGCTTCACTCGCGCGCAGTTGATTACCGTGCACCACACCGCAATGGCCACCCCGGCCAACGGTGATTACGCTGCGAATGTCCGCAGTATCTATGGTTTCCACGCCTCCAGCGCTAACGGCGGTCGTGGCTGGGGCGATATCGGTTATCACCTGCTGATCGCCCCCGATGGCACCGTGTTCCAAGGGCGTTCCACCGGTATGGATGGCCAGGCTGTATTCCAACCGGGTAGCTTGGGCGGTACGCCAATGTCGGTCACCGCAGGTCACGTGTACAACGCGAATGATGGAAACATTGGTGTGTGTTTGCTCGGTAACTTTATGACGCAAACTCCGACCCCCGCCGCTATCAATTCTCTCGTGCGGGTTCTGGGGCACCTGTGCCGTGGCTTGCGTCTGGATCCACGTGGCAGCGTGCGTTATGTAAACAATGCCGCCCGCCTGAATCTGACACGCCGAACCATTACGGGCCATCGTGACTGGGGTGACGTATCTACCGCAACGGCGTGCCCGGGTGACCGTGCGTACGCGCTGATGGATCAGGTGCGCAGTCGCGTATAACGCTGCAGGTGTCGCACTGCACACGGGGTGGCCATGTGTAGAATTGCTGACATGACTGAACGCACTCTGATTCTGATCAAGCCCGATGGTGTTAAGAACGGCCACGTGGGCGAAATTATCTCTCGCATCGAAAAGAAGGGTCTGAAGCTTGTGGAGCTGGACCTGCGTACCGCTGATCGTGAGACTGCGGAGAAGCACTACGCCGAGCACTCCGATAAGCCTTTCTTCGGCGAGCTGGTGGACTTCATCACCTCTGCTCCGCTGGTAGCAGGCATCGTAGAGGGCGAGCGCGCCATCGAAGCTTGGCGTCAGCTGGCTGGCGGCACCGATCCAGTATCCAAGGCCACCCCTGGCACCATCCGCGGCGACTTCGCACTCTCTGTTGCGGAGAACGTTGTTCACGGCTCTGACTCCCCGGAGTCCGCAGAGCGCGAGATTGGCATCTGGTTCCCGAACCTGTAAACAGCAGCTTGCAAAGAAACCGCGGACGCAATCGCATCCGCGGTTTCTTTTATTCGTAAGAGTTAAAGGTCACAGGGTAGATTGTTTTAGCTTGCCTGGTAGCGCTTTTGAAACTCCCGCGAACCTTCCTCAGTCAGCGTTAGCCAATTCTGCGTCCCGTCGGTAGAGCGGAGTTCGCGGATCTTTACTGCGTTGCCCTGCTTAACCAGCTTGTTTAGCGCAGTGTCTACGTCGCTAGCAGTCCAACCGTAGTGCGCGAGATCGCGTTTCAGCGTATCGCTGAGGATCTGCAGCCCACCGGGCACACAGCGGCGGCAGTACAGGAACGCCTGCAACCATTCGGCGGGCTTTTCGACCCGGATTCCCTGGTCTAGCTTCTCTGGGATGGTGTAGTGGGCTGGGCGCCAGGCGTCAAAAGTAATGATCCAGTACGTCAACCCCACTGTGAGGAGCGCGACAACTCCGGCATAGGCCAGCCCAATGTGGTCGGAAAAAAGCGGTGCGAACTGCGCTGCACCGAAAAAGAGGGCAAGGAGTAGAACGAGGCGGCCTTCCTCCTTCCAGCTGAACGGGGTGCGGGCGGCTTCGGCGTCGGTCTTCAGAGGGGAATAGTCGTTGCCGCGGAGGCCGTTGCGTCGCAGATAGCGCCACCAAAGAATTCCGGCGACGATAGCAGACACCGCGATACCCAGCGCTGGTAGCGGGCCGGAAATGGGCGAGCACAGAATAAACATCATGATGCCGAATGCGACTGCCACGGCCAATTGCGCACCCTTGCTTGGGCGAGTGCTGCTGGCAACGTCTAAGAGCACTGTGCTGTCGAAAGGTACGGAAGGCTGTGCGGGGGTGGCCATAGCGTAAAGCGTAACAGTCCGGCTTTGCTTCGCTCGTGCTTGTTCACTGCATGAGCGGGTGGATGTGAGACAATAGGGACGGATCGAATGCCCACAACGACGATGCGGCACAACGATCAGGCAAACTTTGAAGACTTTATAAGGAGATTTCGTGGCGACTACTAGCCCGGAAATTGCAGCGCAGGCTGCGAAAATTGATCGAGAAAGTGTGGGGGAGAAGGTTCGCGTCCACACCGTTGCTAAGCAGTTGGGGATCCGGGCGACGGACTTCCTGGCTGTACTTGCGGACCACGGTATTGAGGGGAAAAAGACCGCTTCAACGTTGACGAAGGCGCAGGTCTTTTCTGTTCTGGACGCCCTTAGCTCCAGCGGACAGTCCTCTCAGCCGGATGAGAAGGTTGCGGAAACGGAGGTTTCTGAAGCCTCCGAAGAGCCGAAGGAACCTGCCAAGAAGACCACGGCCAAAAAAGCTACCAAGGACGCAGCCAAGAAAACCGCCAAGAAGACTGCAAAAAAGTCGGTTGCGAAGAAGGCCGCCAAAAAGTCGACCGAAAAGCAGGCGGAAGAGGTCGCTGAGCAGAAGCCTGCAAAGAAGAGCACGAAGAAGACCGCTAAGAGGACCACGAAGAAGTCTGTAAATAAGCCAGCTGAAAAGGCAGTTGAGAAGCCTAACCCCGTTCAGCAGGAAAGCCCGGAGGCTGTGGCGGATACCGCGCCGGAAGAAGCGGCAGTAGTTGCGGCTAGTGCAGCGGCTGAAGATAAGTCGGAAAACCGCGATGAAGACGCAGGAAAGAAGTCGTCCAAGCGCCCCGCGAAGCGCACAGCAAAGCGCACTGCCAAGCGTGTAGTGAAGAAGTCGACGCAGAGAAAGGCGGAGGAGCCGGCGAAGACTGCGGAGCCTGAGCAGGTAGAGCCTGAGGTGCCCGAAGGGGACGATAAGGCGCCAGTGTCCGAAGGGGACGATAAGGCGCCAGTGCCCGAAGGGGACGATAAGGCGCCAGTGTCCGCAGAGAATACCGAGCAGCCGACTCGTCGCCGTCGAGTCCGGCGCGTCGTTCGTCGCGTGGGAAGCGTGCGCCAAGCGGAGATGCGGGCGTCGAAAAACAAGAACGATGCGAAGCGAGACGGCAAGAAGCAAAACAAGGCCGAAGAGGTAGCAAAGGTCACTGCACCTGAGGATCTGCACCCCGCCGAGCGCTCCACCGAAGACATGGTGGACGAGCCGGTGAAGCTCAAGGGCTCCACGCGTCTTGAGTCGCAGCGACGCTGGCGCGCGAAGAACCGTGACAAGAACTACAAGGCCATCACCCGGGCGGAATTCCTGGCACGACGCGAGTCGGTCGAGCGCACGATGATCGTCCGCGATGCGCAGCGCACCGACCACAAGGGCATGATGACGCAGGTCGGCGTGGTAGAAGACGGCCAGCTGGTTGAACACTTCGTGGCAGATGCTACACACCAGTCGCTGATCGGCAATGTGTACCTCGGTCGTGTGCAAAACGTCCTGGGCAGCATGGAAGCTGCCTTCGTGGATATTGGTACAGGGCGCAATGCCGTGCTGTATGCGGGCGAGATGGATTGGCGCTCGCCGCACCTGCATTCTAAGAACCGCAAGATCGACCAAGCTCTGCGTCCGGGAGACCAGATTCTGGTCCAGGTGCTGAAGGACCCGATCGGGCATAAGGGTGCACGTCTGACCAACCGCATTAGTTTTGCGGGCCGCTACCTGGTGTTCTTCCCAGCGGGTACCACTGCGGGAATTTCGCGCAAGCTGCCTGTTGGCGAGCGCAAGCGCCTCAAGGACATTTTGGGTGAGGTTATCGCCGGTGATGGCGGCGCGATCATCCGCACTGCTGCGGAAAATGCGACCGAAGAGCAGATCACTGAGGACGTTCAGCGTTTGCAGAAGCGCTGGGAGGAAATCCGCAACCTGGAGAATAAGGAGCGCGAGTCCAAGGGCGCGAAGCCTGTGACGCTCTATGAAGAGCCGAACATGCTTATCCAAGTGGTACGCGATGTCTTCAATGCAGACTTCTCCGAGCTCGTCATCGACGGCGACAAGTCTTGGAAGGCCGTGCGCGACTATCTGGGACGAACTTCCCCGGAGCTGATGGAGCGAGTTCACAAGTGGAACCGTGGGCAGCATGACGGTCAGGACGCCTTCGCACCGCTGGACCTGGATCAGCAGCTGGAAAAGGCAATGGCCCGCAAGGTGTGGCTACCGTCGGGCGGCTATCTGGTAATCGACCACACCGAGGCGATGACGGTCATTGACGTCAACACGGGATCGTTCGTCGGTTCGGGCGGAAATCTGGAGGCCACCGTCACCGAGAACAACTTGGAGGCGGCAGAGGAAATTGTGCGCCAGCTGCGCCTGCGCGACATCGGCGGCATGATCGTGGTGGACTTCATCGACATGCTCCTGCAGCAAAACCAGGATCTGGTGCTGCGTCGCTTGTCTGAGTTCCTGGGACGCGACCGTACTCGTCACAAGCTGGGGGAGGTGACGTCGCTGGGGCTGGTGCAGCTGACCCGTAAGCGTCTGGGCACCGGCCTGCTGGAGACGTTCGCTACCCCATGTGAGGCCTGTGATGGTCGCGGGTTCATCATGCACCCGGATCCTGTGGAGCAGAAGGATCCGGAGCCGCGCCGGGATCACGGGCACCGCAAGGAGCGCCAACAGGCCAAGAACCAAGGTAAGCACCAAGACAAACACCAGGACAAGCAGCAAAACAAGCAGCAGGGCAAGCACCAAGACAACGCGAAAAAGCAGCAAAAGCAAGATCGACAGGATCGCAAACAGCGCCAGCAGCAGGAACAGCACGAGCAGCAGGTTCCGCAAGAAGCTCAAGAGTCGCAGGAGCCACAGGATCAGCGTGAGACCGTCTCGCAGAGCACTCGCCGGCGAGTACGCCGTCGCGTAGTTCGCCGTGGCCAGCCTCGAAGCGCTGGTCGTACTGGAAGCACCGGCGATATTGAGAGCATTGTGGCTGGTGCTCGGAAGCGTTCTGCCCAGGCGGATCCAGACGAGCCTTCGGCTGCCGACAATGCTGCGCCTAACACCGCGCCTAACTCTGCGCACAATGCTGCGCCTGATAGCTCGGCCAGTGAAAGTTCAGCAAAGGACAGTGGGACTACCGACCGTGCATCTGCGTCGAGTCGTCGCCGCCGTCGTCGTGTAGTGCGCTCGCGCCAGGCAACTGCCCAGAACGCCCGCGTAGCTCATGCTGATCGCGCTGCTCGTTCTTCTGTGGATGACGCCGACAAATCCGCTAGCCGGCCTTCCAACTATGAGGAAGCCAAGCGCGAGTTCGACGAATCTCCACGCCGTAAGCGCCGGACACGTGGCAACTCTAAGTCTGATGTTGCTCCACGGCCGGAGGACTTCGGCGTCGAGAAAGAAAGCACCGAAAGTGCCTCGAAGAACACCCGTTCGCGGGGGCGTCGCCGTCGAGTGGTGCGGAAGAAGAATTAGTTTCGAGCGAAAGCAAAGGGATTTGGTTTTTACCCCTCTGACCGGGTAGTCTTAACCAGTCGCTGTTCGTTCCGCCGGTGACCAGCTTTAACGCGCGCGTCGTCGGGGACTGTGCGAATGTACTCGCTACCCAGCTTGGTGCGTTCGCATGGTGTGCTCCGATTTTCGGGGGAACGGACGCAGCTAAGCAAAAGTAACAGTCAGGATGCTTCCTTTAAGGGTGAAGGGCTCCATCGCGTGCACGATGGCCTTCGGCTTAAGAAGGAGGCTGCCTGAGCCGATAAGAGAAATTAAAGGGGTAGCCCTACATGTACGCGATCGTCAAGACCGGCGGAAAGCAGTACAAGGTTGCCGAAGGTGACCTCGTCAAGGTCGAGAAGATCGAGGGTGAGCCGGGTTCGTCCGTGGCTCTCACCCCGGTTCTCGTCGTCGATGGCGCAAACGTCACCACCGGTGACAAGCTGGCATCTGTCAACGTCAACGCTGAGATCGTAGAGCACGTCCGCGGACCGAAGATCCGTGGTATGCACTACCGCAACAAGACCGGTTACAAGCGCCGTTTCGGCCACCGTCAGACCCTCACGGTTCTGAAGGTCACCGGTATCAAGTAAACTACCGAGACACTTCAATAATCTTCCTTAAGGAGGGAGAGACAAATGGCACACAAGAAGGGTGCATCTAGCTCCAACAACGGCCGTGACTCCGAGTCCAAGCGTCTCGGTGTAAAGCGCTTCGGCGGCCAGCAGGTCAAGGCCGGCGAGATCCTGATCCGCCAGCGTGGTACCTCTTTCCACCCGGGTGAGAACGTCGGTCGCGGTGGCGACGACACTCTGTTCGCTCTGAAAGCCGGCGCCGTACAGTTCGCTACCAAGCGTCGTCGTCGCGTGGTGAACATCGTCGAGAACGAGGCAGTCGAGGCCTAGACCTGACGCGCCTAAGGCAAAAGCCTTATAACGCCAAAGAAGTCCAGTGGACGCACAAGATGCGTGCACTGGACTTTTTGTATCTACAATCAGGCCGTTGAGGAAAGAACAGTGCAATGAAAAAGCCCCGTTGCACCGGGGCTTTTGGGGGTAGATATGGGGAGCCTGCTAGGCAGGGCGGTATTACTCTTCGACGGGGCAAATGACGGGCGTGCTGTCATCATCCAGCACCTTCGCCCGCAGCCCGTATACTTCCTCTAGCAAACCTGGGGTAAGCACCTCGGAAGGCCGACCCTGCGCCATGAGGCGCCCCTGGTGGAGCACGATCAGACGATCACAGTAGCGTGCAGCGAGGTTGAGATCGTGAATCGCAATCAGAGCCACGGAATCATTCCGGCTTACTTCACGGCGAATGAGCTTCAACAGCTCCACCTGGTGCCGCAGATCCAATGCGGACGTTGGCTCGTCAAGAAGAAGCACCTCAGGCTCGCGCACCAGCATCTGCCCGACGGCAACCAGCTGCCGCTGACCGCCAGAGAGCTCATGAACATGGCGTGATGCCAGGTGTGTAATGCCGAGGCGCTCCATCACCGAGGCTGCGAGCTCCTGGGCACGAGCGGCAGAGCTGCTTCCAGCGCCGCTGTGTGCAAACGCGCGCGACGAACGGCGAGTGGCCACGAGGATCGACTCGAAAGCCGTCAGGGTAGCGCTGGACAGCAAGTCCTGCGGCACATAGCCGATCGCCTCGCGCCGCGCGCCGCCAGTGAGTTCTTTGCCGTCGACGGTGATGCTACAGGTGCCTTGTGACGCCTTCTGTATCCCTGCGATCGTTTTCACCAGGGTGGACTTGCCAGCGGCGTTAGGCCCCAAGAGGCCCGTAATCGTTCTCGGCTCGAAGCCGGAAGCCGATACTCCCTTCAGCACAGGGCGTTTGCCATAACGGACATGAATGTCGTCGAGAGTGAGCATGAATTAAGACCCCCAGAGAGTGCGTCGGCGAGCAAAGATCAGCACGAGGAAGAAGGGCACGCCAACCAGGGAAGTGATGATCCCGATCGGTACGGCAACACCCGGAACGATCGTAATGGAGACTGCGTGGGCGGCTGCCAGCAGTAGAGCACCGGCGGCCATAGAGGCAGGAGCGAAGTAACGCTGATCCTCGCCTACAAGCATGCGTGCTACGTGTGGGCCAACCAGGCCGATGAAGCCGATCACGCCAGCAAAAGCCACCGCGCTGGCTGCCAACAGCGAAGACACGACCAGGGTGGAGACGCGCAGGCGCTGGACGTTGATTCCCAGTGCAGCCGCTCGGTCGTCGCCCAACCGCAATGCGGTGAGCTTCCACGAGTTAAAGATTGTGAACGGGATTGCAATTGCCAGGGATCCCAGGATGATCGCGTTAGAGGTCCAGGTAGCGCGCTGCAAAGAGCCCATTGTCCAAAAAACGATCTGCTGCAAAGCCTCAGTGGTCGCGCGGTACTGCATTAAGGAGAGCAGTGCCTGGAACAGGAAAACAAGGGCAATGCCTAAGAGGATCATCGATTCGGCGCTGGCTCCGCGCCAGACGGCGGCGCCAGCTACGACGAAGACCGCGATCAGCGAAGTTACCCACGCCACGGCGGCGAGGTTGAATTGCGGGTTTGCCAGTACGGTCCAGCCCATAACGATCGATGCCGCACCACCAAAAGCGGCCGCCGCGGAGATTCCCAGGGTGAACGGCTCGGCAAGCGGGTTATCCAGAATGGTCTGCATATGTGCCCCAGAAAGCGACAGTGAAGCTCCGATGAGCACTGCCATAACTGCAGCTGGCAGTCGTAGGTTCCACAGCACTGTGCGGGTGGTCTCGTCTACGCCATCGGGATTAAAAAGCCCATTCCACAGCTCGGAGAGGCTGAGGTCGATAGGGCCAACAATGGTGGCGATGGCAAAAGCCACGAGCGCTGCGATCGTCAATGCGACGATCGCTAGAATCTTGCGCCGTGACTGACGGCGATAGTGCTGGATAACCTCGTTGGCTGCGGGGGAAGCGCCGGATTCCGCATCGTCGTTTGCATTTGCAACCGGGGTTATGTCTGACGAATCGGCGGCTTGGATGGCTTGCGCTGCCGATTTTTCTTCTGAGGTAACTAGGTGAGACATCGAATTACTTCTGGGTCGACTTACTTAATGGATCGCGTTAGTTCTTGATTGACGTGAAGAACGTTCCGGAATACTCAAACGGGAGCCACTTCTTGTGGAAGTCAGCAAAGTCGCGCTGTGGATCGAGATCCTTGAAGGTCTCCGGCTGGAGCCACTTGGCGAATTGCTCGAGAGCGAACACGTTCAGCGGGGAATCGTAGAACTGGTGATAAACCCCGTGTAGCTTGCCTTCCTTAGGAGCCTTTAGAGCTGTGAAGCCTGGAGTTTCCAGAAGACCTTGGAGCGTCTTCTCGGAGACGTTGGGCTTAGCTTTGTAGCCGAGCTCCACGTGGGGGAGGACCTCCGGCTTCTCCGGGTCCTTAGCCCAGGCGCCGCCGGTGGCGATGATCTGCTCGGGCTGTTCAGAAATGATCTTCTCTGCGGTCAGGTCACCAGATTCGGACTCCAGCAGGCTGTCGCCCAGGTTTTCGCCACCGGCGGCGTTCACGAGGTCGCCGAGGTTGGATTCCTTCACCGTGGCGCAGCAATCCTTCATTCCTGCCGCCTGCCACACCAGTGTCTTTGGTTTGTTCTTTGCGGCGCTGGCGCGGTCGGTGATGTCCTTGACCTTGGCGCTGTAGAAGTCGTTGAACTCCTTGGCCTTGTCTTCCTTGCCAAAGAGCTGACCGTAGAGATCCATAGTCTTCGTGGTGTTCTCCAGTGGCTTTTGGCGGAAGTCGGTGAACACATACTTCAGGCCGGCCTGGTCCATTTTTGTCAGCAGGCCGGATTCTTCGGCAGCTTTCTTGTGATCCAGGGTGAGCACGGTGACATCTGGTTTGTGGGATAGCAGACTTTCTACGCTCACGTCGCCCTGTGCGATATTGCCCACCGTCGGTAGATCCTTTAAATCTTTATGTGTTGCAGCAAGTTTCTCCTCATAGGAGGGGGCAGCCTTGTGCAGGTCGGAGCCGATCGCCACGACTTTTTCCATGGGATCCTCCTTATTGAGGATGGAGGTGGCGAACAGGCCGCGGCCTTCTGCGAGAAGGATTCTTTCTGGTTTGTGGTCGAAGCTGACCTGGCGGCCAGTGACGTCAGTGACCGTGACTGATCCACCAGCTCCATTCGCGTCAGAGTTAGAATCAACTACTCCTGACGCACCGCAGGCTGCGAGTCCCAGTGCGAGGGTAGCTCCAATGACTCCTGCGCAGAGCTTGCGCAGAGGAGAAAAACGCATAGTGAGTCCTTTACGTGGGGGTGAGTAGGCCAACAAGAACATAAAGTTAGCCAACCCTTACTGAATGCAAGGGTAGGCTAACTATAAATCATGATCGTGGCAAGGAAAAATAAAGAGCCGCGGAAGCTGTTCTTTAGGTTGATGTTGAAATCCCCTATAGACTCGGAGCTCGAAGATTCAATTGGGGTGAAAGGAACGTCATGCCACAATTCGTTGATCGCGTAGTGCTGCACCTGCAGGCCGGTGACGGTGGCCACGGCTGTGCCTCCGTTCACCGTGAAAAGTTCGTACCCCTTGGAGGCCCCGATGGAGGCAACGGTGGCCACGGTGGGGACATCATTTTGGAAGTCTCTCCACAAGTCCATACCCTTCTGGACTTTCACTTCCACCCGCATATCAAGGCTCCGCGCGGAAACAACGGCGCCGGCGATCATCGACACGGCGCCCGCGGTGAAGATCTTGTGCTTCAGGTTCCCGAAGGAACAGTCGTACTGAACTCAGACGGGGAAGCAATTGCGGACCTGACTGGCAGGGGAACGCGGATGATCGTCGCCGCGGGTGGGCACGGTGGACTGGGAAACGCGGCGTTGGCGTCCAAAAGCAGAATAGCCCCAGGATTCGCGCTACTCGGTGAGCCTGGCGAGACCAAAGACATCACCCTAGAGCTTAAGTCCATGGCCGACGTCGGACTGGTGGGTTTTCCCTCGGCGGGTAAGAGTTCACTGATTTCCGTGCTCTCCGCAGCTAAGCCAAAGATCGCGGACTACCCATTTACGACTCTGGTTCCCAACCTGGGTGTGGTGAACCTCGGCCACGAGGTTTTCACCATCGCCGACGTTCCGGGCCTTATCCCCGGCGCCAGCGAAGGCAAGGGACTGGGGCTGGACTTCTTGCGCCACATCGAGCGCACCGCGGTTCTGGCTCATGTTGTCGACGCCGCCTCGCTCGAAGCAGACCGCAATCCCGTAGCTGACATCAAGGCGCTGGAAAAAGAACTGGCGAACTATCAGGAGGAGCTGGCGAGCGACTCCGGGTTGGGTGACCTGCGTGAGCGTCCCCGCGTCATCATCCTCAACAAGATGGACGTGCCAGATGCTTCGGACATGGCCGACCTACAGGAAGAAGAGCTTAAAGAGTTCGGTTGGCCGATCTTCCGCATTTCCACCGTTGCGCATCAAGGACTTGATGCACTGAAGTATGCGCTGATGGATATTGTGAAGGCCCATCGCAAGGCGCATCCCGTGGAGGAGAAGCCGGCACAGGTCATTACCCCGAAGGGGCTGCGAAAGCGCAGCGGTGGACGCTTTGCCGAGTTCGAGGTCGAAGTCGATCCATCCGCCGAAGATGCCTACATTGTGCGCGGCGAGAAGATTGAGCGGTGGATCCGCCAAACCGACTTCGAAAACGACGAAGCCGTCGGCTACCTTGCCGACCGTTTGGCGAAGGCAGGAGTGGAGCAGGAACTCTACAAGGCTGGCGCCGATGCCGGCAGCGAGGTCACGATCGGCGAGATCACGTTCGAATGGGATCCGCAGACCGCCGCTGGTGTGGACGTTATGCGCAGTGGGCGTGGCACCGATGCACGCCTTGAGCAGACCACCCGCGCTACTCCGGAAGAGCGCAAGCGTGCTTCCCAGGCCCGTCGTGGCCTCATCGATGAGAATGATTTTGGTGATGGGGAAGTCGCAGAGCGCGAGCGTTGGCAGGGGTAGTCGCCTTGCGCTAATCCGCACAAGGTGCGAGCGGGGGCTGGCATACTGGGTTGTATGTCATCCTCCGATTCCGACTTTGAAGCCGAAAAAGAGTTCAGTTCAGCCCAGTCCGCGTTTAGCTACGCCGGACCGGGGGGGAGGTGACCCCCGAACCCGTGGCGCCTGTGCCCACCTACGGTCAGAGGCCGGTGCACGAACCGGGGCCGGTGGTTCCTGCGACGTCGATCGAGTTTCCCGAGCCAGAGGCCGATGAAGATGACCCGGCGATGGGCCACAATTCCGATGTCCGTAGCGACATCGCTCATGCCCGCCGCCTCGTGGTAAAGATTGGCTCCTCCTCGCTGACCGATGATGAGGGTCGGGTTGACCCGAATCAGATCGACATGATCGCCGATGCACTGGAAGCGCGAATGGCGCGCGATACGGACGTCATTGTCGTATCCTCTGGCGCGGTGGCCTGCGGAATGGGGCCGCTGGAACTCTCACAACGCCCCACCGACTTGGCTACAAAACAGGCAGCCGCATCCGTCGGCCAAGTGCTGCTGGCTCAGGAATGGGCGCGAAGCTTCGCCCGTTACGGCCGAACTATCGGCCAGGTTCTTCTTACTGCTTCCGACGCCGCAGAGCGCGACCGTGCCCGTAATGCCCAGCGCACCATTGACCGCTTGCGCCAGCTCAAGGCTGTGCCGATTGTCAACGAGAACGATACGGTTGCGACGTCCGAAATGCGCTTCGGCGATAACGACCGCCTGGCTGCGCTCGTGAGCCACTTGGCCTTCGCGGATGCCTGCGTTCTGCTATCCGATGTGGATGGCCTTTATGATCGCAACCCAGCCGAGCCAGGCGCGCAGTTTATCGCTGAAGTGAGGACTTCCAAGGATCTTAAAGGCGTAGCGGCTGGCGATGGTGGGCGACTGGGAACCGGCGGTATGGCCGCGAAGGTATCTGCAGCTCGCCTTGCCTCCCGCGCAGGCGTGCCTGTGTTGCTAACCTCGACGGAAAACATCGGTGCCGCGCTGGATACTGCAGAGGTTGGAACTTGCTTCTGGCCGGATCAGGATCGCCTGAGTGCCTGGAAGTTCTGGGTGCTCTACGCAGCGGATTCCCATGGTCAGCTACACCTGGACGCCGGCGCGGTACGTGCCGTAACAGAGCGCCACAAGTCCCTGCTTTCCGTGGGAATTACCAAGGTCGATGGTGACTTCTCGCAGCGGGATGTGGTGGATCTGGTCGGCCCGGACGGCAAGATCGTTGGCCGTGGCGAAGTTGCCTACGATTCCGCCATGCTGCACGACTTGATCGGCCAGTCAACCTCCGACCTGCCGGAGTTCGCCCGCAGGCCGGTGGTACACGCCGACTACATGTCCCATTATTCGAACCGAGCGCAGCTCAAGGGCTAGTTCGCTAGCATGGGTTGGTATGACAAACTCCAACGACGCTAAAGAGAACACTCTGTCCCCGGAACGTCAGGCAGAACGTGACGAAGTTCTAGCCAAGGCCAAGAAGGCCAAGGAGGTTAGCTCCCAGCTGCTGCTCAATACTCAGCAGAAGAACGATCTGTTGGCCGCAGCTGCTGACGCGCTGGAGGCCAACGCGGCGGATATCATCGCCGCCAACGAGAAGGACATCGAAGCCGGCAAGGAGCGCGGCTTTGCCGACTCCCTGCTGGATCGTCTGGCTCTGGATACCGAGCGTATCGCCGGTATCGCCGGAGGATTGCGACAGGTCATCGGCCTGTCCGATCCTGTGGGTGAGATTGTTCGCGGCCACACTCGCCCCAACGGTTTGCGCATGAAGCAGGTGCGTGTACCCCTGGGCGTGATGGGAATGGTGTACGAAGCTCGCCCAAACGTCACCGTCGATGCTTTTGGTCTGGCTATCAAGTCCGGTAACGTGCCACTGCTGCGCGGCTCCAAGTCTGCCCGCCACACCAATCAGAAGCTGGTGCAGATCCTCCAGGACGTGGCCGAGTCCCACGACCTGCCTCGCGAGCTGGTGCAGCTGCTGCCGTGTGATACTCACGATTCGGTGCAGGATCTCATTACCGCCCGTGGCCTGGTGGACCTGGTCATTCCGCGCGGTGGAGCCGGGCTAATTAACGCGGTTGTGCTGGGTGCGACCGTCCCGACCATTGAAACCGGCACCGGAAACTGCCACTTTTACATCGACTCTTCGGCGGATATCGAGGAGGCGACGAAGCTCGTCATCAACGGCAAGACCCGTCGCTGCTCCGTGTGCAACGCCACCGAGGTTCTGCTGCTG
Source organism: Corynebacterium sp. 22-2729 (assembly GCF_053479475.1). NCBI lineage: Bacteria > Bacillati > Actinomycetota > Actinomycetes > Mycobacteriales > Corynebacteriaceae > Corynebacterium > Corynebacterium sp. 22-2729. The sequence goes on along the minus strand of NZ_JBRBCA010000002.1, from coordinate 143,402 downwards.
GATTCCGCCCTGCCGGATCCGGATAAGATCTATGTTCTGGAAGAGCTGCAGAAGGCAGGCGTAACCCTGCACGGCGAGAAGAAGCAGCTGGATCCGTTGATCAACGATGTTGTCCAGGCCGAGGAGAGCGACTGGACCGACGAATACCTCAGCTTCGATATCGCCGTTGCCATCGTTGATGGTGTAGAGGAAGCCGTAACGCACATCAATCGCTTCGGTACCAGCCACACGGAGGGCATTGCTGCCCGCGATTACAAGACCACCAGTTACTTCGAGCAGTACGTCGATGCAGCGGCTGTTTCTATTAACACCTCTACCGCCTGGACGGATGGAGAGATGTTCGGCTTTGGCGCGGAGATCGGCATTTCCACCCAAAAGCTGCACGCCCGCGGTCCGATGGGGCTGCCGGAACTCACGAGCACCAAGTGGATCATCAACGGCGAAGGCCAGGTACGCCCATAGCCGTCTGGTTGTGACGCCTACTTTTCCGTTTGAGAAGTGGGCGTCACAAAAAGACAGCTACACCACGAGCGTTAAGCTCGCGCCGAGAGCCAGAACCAGACACAGCGGAACCTCCCACATGCCAACCTTCTTAGGCGTCCACTCGCGGGGGTTAGCCTTCGCGATCGGTGGCACAAGCTTGGCGCGTAGGGTAGCTGCGGCCATGAGCAGGATCATCAGCGGTGCGCTGGCCGTATAGCCACCGTCCAACGCCGCTGCGGTGGCAGTGATCAGCGTGACCAGCAACGCGATACGGTGATAGCGCAGGGAAATGCGCTCGAAGGGGGCATTATCGCGCTCGCGGATGATCGTCTTGACGTAGAAGATCGTGCCAGTGAAATAAAGGCCAATGGTCAATGTGGTTACCCAGACCGCCACTGGAGCTTCGCTGAAGAACCACGGCAGGATGGAAAAGCCACTGGCAGAGACTGCAACGATGTACATCAATGCGCTCGCGATCGTGGTGGCTATGCCGGACATGAGGCTGCGGGGGCGCCGTCGAAAAACCTCCATGAGGGCAATGGCGATCAACGGCACGAAGGCAACTGTCCACCACAGCAGCCGTGGCTGCAGATAGAGAACGATTGCGGCGAACGTGGCCGTCAGCGCGCCGTAGGTCAGAGTCGGCCACAGATAAGCACGACGTCGCGTCGGGTTGCGAGTCTTGAACCACAAACCAAAGGCGAAATAGGTGAAGTACCCGAAGATCCAGGCCAGTGGCATGAAAGTTAGCGCCAACCACTGGACGGGATTGCCATAGGACGGTGCAATGACGTCAGCGGTGATTAGCCCCGTGACAATAGGAAGGAAAAGCATTGCCCACGCGCCGTGCTGGTTCGGAACCCAAGGATTGGTTCTCATCGCTAGATCGGACACTCCTTGCGCTTTGACCTATAATTTTGGGCAATCGTTCGCCCGTACCCCTCCAGATTAGAATCTTCCGAACGGAAAGAAAAAGACCTGGTGAAGGAAGTTGAGAAGGTAGAAACAACAGTGCAAAAGACCACCACACAGCCCACCCGGGTCGGCATCATGGGTGGCACGTTCGACCCGATCCACAATGGGCACCTGGTTGCTGGTAGCGAGGTTGCGGACCTTTTCGACCTGGATGTGGTGGTTTTTGTACCGACCGGACAGCCATGGCAGAAAAGGCACAAGCGGGTATCTGCGGCCGAGGACCGATACCTCATGACCGTCATTGCGACGGCCTCCAACCCGCGCTTCCTGGTATCCCGTGTGGATATCGACCGTGGCGGGGATACGTACACCGTGGACACCCTTGCTGATATTCGCGCCCAATACCCTGAAGCCGAGCTGTTCTTTATTACCGGTGCAGATGCGCTGCAGAAGATCGTCACATGGCGGGACTGGGAGAAGATCTTCGATCTAGCGCACTTCGTGGGAGTGACTCGCCCCGGCTACGAACTACCCAAGGGTGATGACGATAGCGATGACCCGCTGTCGAAGGAAGTATCGGCGGGGCGCCTGTCCTTGGTCGAGATTCCTGCGATGGCCATTAGCTCCACCGACGTGCGGGAGCGGGCTACCAGTGGACGCCCAGTGTGGTACTTGGTGCCCGATGGCGTGGTGCAGTACATCGCCAAGCACGGCATGTACGTTTCCAGCGAATAGCTGGTGGGTTGCTAAACTGGATTTGTTTTTAACCAATAATGAAGGGCTGATTTTTTGACTGCCACCGCAGAATCTATCGCGCTCGCCGGAGTGGCGGCGCGCGCAGCGGCTGAGAAGCTGGGGGAGGACATCCTGGTTCTCGATGTCTCGGATCGCTTGGCCATCACCGACGTATTCGTCATCGTCAGTGGCGATAATGAGCGCATGGTTAACTCCATCGTCGACGAGGTGGAGTACGAAGTGGGCCAGGACGGGCCAAAGCCGACTCGCCGCGAAGGTCGCGGCGAAGGGCATTGGGTGTTGTTGGATTATGGCAATGTTGTAGTGCATGTGCAGCGCAAGCAAGAGCGCGAATTCTACGCACTGGATCGTCTGTGGCGAGACGCCCCACAGATCGAGGTGGAAGGCGTGGAGCAGCTGGATCGCGGCGGCAACTGGGATGCCGACGTAGACGTGGACGTGCTGGAAGCCACTAGCATTGACGACCTTCCGTTGGCCGGGCCTGCCCCGGACGCGGACGAACTCTAAGCGCCAGGCCGTTCATGCGTGAGCGCAGGGTCTACTTGGTCCGTCACGGGCAGACGGAATATAACGCCACGGGGCGTATGCAGGGACAGCTGGACACCGATCTTTCTCAAGTGGGAGTACAGCAGGCCAAGGTGACGGCGCAGATGCTAGGGGACAAGCGGATTGCGCGGGTCATCTCCAGCGACTTGCGCCGCGCCTACGATACTGCGCTGATCCTTGCTGAGCCTTTCGGTTGCGAGGTTACGACCGACGTGCGTTTGCGGGAGACGGATCTGGGGCAATGGCAGGGCGCCTCGCGCGAGGACGTTGACCGTGAGTTTCCAGGGCAACGGGCTTATTGGCGCCATGATCCACAGTGGGCACCGCCGGGAGGCGAGACGCGCTTGGAGGTTGCGGAGCGAGCAAATGCCGTGATCGAGGAGATCATGGCTACAGACACGTTTGATGAAGGCGATGTGATGATCGTTGCCCATGGTGGGACGATCGGTGCTTTGACCGCACGCCTGCTGGATCTGCCGGTGCGTTACTACCCGGTATTCACCGGCCTGGGAAATGCTTGCTGGTCACAGTTGCTGGCTCGCCCGCGTTTTACCGGCGAGGCCAAGGGCACTAATCCGGTGGCCGTCGACGGTTCAACGGTGCCTCTGGTTGCTTCCACCCGTGAGGACTGGTGGGTGCTTCCGCAGTGGCATCTGGAGGGGTGGAACCTTGGCGTAGCCACCGACGCAAGCCCGGATGAGGGGGCGCTGCCAGGTGGTTCTTCTAGTTCTTTGGGTAGCGACGCCACCACTTCCTCTGTGCGCGATTCCAGCGAAGGTAGGTAGGAAGTGACTGTCCAGATTGTCACTGATTCCTCTTGCTGTCTGCCGGAGGATGTAGCTAAAAAGGCCGGCATAACGGTCCTGGATCTTCATGTTGAGGGCGAGGGTGAAGAACAAACCACCTCGAGTCTCAGCTCCTTGGAGCTGACCGCGAGCTATGCCCGGCTTTTGGAGCGCGGCGGGGATGAAGGCGTGCTGGCGCTGCACCTTTCCAAGCAGCTTTCCGCAACCTATGCCAATGCTTGCGTTGCTGCAGGAGTGTTCGACGGTCAGGTACGGGTTCTGGATACGAAGAATATCGGCATGGTGTTGGGCTTTGCCGCTTTAAATGCCGCCGAGGCTGCGCAACAGGGGGCGGATCTGGATGCTGTGGTGGCGGTGGCCGAGGAGTCACTGCAGAATTCTTCGCTGTGGTTATACGTCCATCAATTGGACGTGCTCCGCAAGGGTGGACGACTGTCGGTGGGGCAGGCGCTCCTGACCTCTACGCTCGCGATTAAGCCGATCCTGCAGCTGGCCGAGGGAAAATTGACGCTGGCAGCTAAAACCCGCACCCAGGCCAAGGCCATGGATCGGGTGGTGAATTTCGTTCGCCGACTAGTGATAGACGAGGCAGTACAGGCCAGTGGGAACCCTCGGGCCGTTCACATCGCCGTGCACCATAGCGATGCCGAGGAGCAGGCCGTGGATCTATCGGCGCGGATCGGGGAGATGGTGGAGGATCTCAACCAGCTCAAGGCACCAACTGAGCAACCAGAGCCGCGCCCGCATGGTCTGCGCAGGCAGGTTCGCATAGAGACCTGGAAGTCGTTACCGCAGGTAGAGGTACGCATTGTTAACATCCCCGAAGTGCTGCAGTTGCACGTGGGGCAAGGCGCACTGGGGGTGGCGGCGACCATGCAGGGAAAGGCCGAACTAACTGAGTCTGCTGAGGCTAACGAGCCCGCAGACAAGACGAACACTGACAAGAAGAGCACAGACAAGAAGAAAGCGGACTGACCCCTTAGCGAAAGCGTAGTGCGTCAGTCACTGTTTTCCACAGGCTGCACGTTTTCCACAGCCCTCTGGGCTTTTGCTGTTGGCAAGCTGTCATGCAAGGCCACGATGCCTAACTCGTATGGTGTGCTCGGCGCATGTCTACACGACGAATGCGGCAGAGTTCCGTAGAAAAAGTACGCGCACGCGCTGAAGCGTTGGCCCAGCCAATGCCGGAGCATGAACTCTCCAATGTCGATTTGGACACCCATGCAGTCATTGGCGGAAGAGCCTCCCGGGCACTGATCGGTCTCGTTGTAGTGGCGGTACTGATTTGCGTGACGCTGTTCGCCTGCCAGCGCGGGGGTGAGAATGGTGCGTCGGAAGCGAGCGGAACCGAACTTCTTGCAGGCACTAGTGGGCCGGCTGTTGGTGCTTCAGGAACCTCACCCGCCCCTGTGGTACAAGGTGTTGAACAGTCGGAACATGTCCCCGGTGGCATGGGCGATGGCCAAGGAAGCGCTGGGGGAGCTGGAGCAGATGACAAGGGCGACGAACAGGATGTTGTAGTCAGCGTGCAGGGGATGGTGCGCCGTCCTGGCCTGCTGAGGTTGAAGTCCAGTACGCGCGTAGGGGAAGCGATTGAGGCCGCCGGTGGAGGACTGCCAAAGTCGGTGGTGTTAGGCATCAACCTCGCTGAACCCGTCGGCGATGGTATGCAGATCGTGGTGGATGATCGCGGTTCGCGAGTGGTCTACGCAGGCGGAGCCGTCTCCGCACCGGGAGGCGCCGGGGCGAAGGGCGCTAGCGCCGGTAATGCGGGCACTGCTGGAAATACGGGGAACGCAGGGGGTAGAGGTGGCACAGCGGGCGCGGAGGGTGCAGAGGGCAAGGTGAACCTCAACACCGCGGATTCCACACAGCTGGAAACAATCAGCGGTATCGGCCCAGCAACAGCCGAGGCCATCATCGCCTGGCGCGATTCCAATGGCCCTTTTACCAGCGTGGAGCAGCTTTTGGAGGTCCGAGGGATCGGACCTGCGAAGTTCGAGGCAATGCGCGATGCCGTTACCCTCTAGAAAGTCGACATCCCCGGCGTTCCGTCGATCCCAGGGATCCGCAGGCGCTGAGCTGTTTCTGCCGAGGTCAGCTACTCCAGATCCTTTCACTCCAGAGCCATTCACTCCGGAGGCGGTCACCAAAGCTCGGGGTATGGATGTGCGGCTCGTGCCGGTTGCCCTTGCGTGCTGGCTGATGGCCGCCGCGATCATCCTGACCCGCAGCTCTTGGCCTCTCGCGTTTGGCAGCGTAGTCACGGTCATGAGCGTTGCAGGGTGGCTTTATCTTCGCAGGAGCTTGCGCGGGCGACCGTGGCGGATGCTCCCGCGAAGCGTTGCTGTTGTCGGTGCCACCGCCAGCACAGTCGGGCTGGGTACGTGGTTGCGGATCCTACTTATTGACGCCCAACTGCAACTGCGAAACCTCTCCACAGGCACAGGCAGTGTGCGGGAGAGCGTGACTGTGGCCGGATTACCGAAACAGGTGGCGGAGGGAACGGTGATGGTTCCCGTGAACGTGCATGGCCTAGGCGAGGTGCCGCTCTTCCTACGCCCGGATTTGGCTGAGGCGGGTAACGGAACACTCAGCGATTTCACTGAGCTGCAACCCGGAATGAGCTTCGACATCGCAGCCACCGCACGTCCCAGCCAAGGCGCGGAGATGCTTCCCCTCACGCTCTCGGCCACGCGTGCACCGGAGAATATCACTGGTCCGGAAGGACTGTGGCGCATCACCAGCTGGTTGCGCTCCAGCTTTCATGGATTGTGCGCTGATTTGCCGTGGGATACCGGAAAGATTCTGCCTGGCATGGTGATGGGGGATGTCAGCATGCAAGATTCCACATTGCGTAATCAATTCACCGTCACTGGGCTAAGTCACCTCAGCGCGGTTTCTGGCTCCAATGTCGCAGTGGTTACTGGCGCAGCCCTGGTTCTAGCAACGGCATGCAAAGCGGGACGGCTTACTCGGCTGGCGGTAGCTGGGGTGGCCCTGGTGGTTTTCGTACTGCTGGTCGGGCCGGAAGCAAGTGTTCTGCGGGCTGCCATTATGGGCAGTGTTGGGCTGTGCGCCGTAGCCTCCGCCCGGTGGACGGATGTGATCGCCTCTCTCTGCGCGGCGGTGATTCTGCTGATGGTGATCTTTCCGGAGATGTCAATCAGCTATGCCTTCGTGCTGTCTGGTGCAGCGACGGCGGGAATTGTTGTGGTGTTGCCATGGTGGTCAAAAGCCGTACTGACACGGATGACACTGATTCCGTGGTTATCCATAAACGGCCATCCCACACAGTTGCAGGCAATGCTGGTGCGCATGGTGTTGGTGGCCATCGCTGCGGATCTTGTGACCATACCGATCATCATTCACATGACAGGCAAAGTTTCGCTGGTAGCCGTGGCATGCAATTTGGCGGTGACAGCGGCGGTTCCCATCATTACTGTGCTGGGTCTGGCGGCCGCGCTCGTGGCCGCGATCTACCCGCCGGTGACGGCACCGTTGGCCACGATCATCATTGCCCCAGCCGTGCCTTGTGCAGCCTGGATTCTACGGGTGGCAAGCATTGGCTCCAGTGTCCCGATGCTCGCCACCCCAGGTGGATGGACGTGGGCAGGTGTGGCTACCGGATTGCTTGCATTGCTGTTGCTCAGCGTGCGTTTCTTTCGGCACTGGCGCAGACTTCGGTGGTGCTGGGCAACGGTGCTATGGGGCCTAGTGATATTGGGGGCATGGGGACGAGGAGGCGTCCTAAAGCTAGAAAAGCCAGAAACACCCGCAGCGCTTGTAAGTGGGCCGATAGAACTCCGCGACAAAATCGTGATTCGGGTGCGCGATGATGCGCAGGCACTGCGGCAACAGCAAGAAATAGAGGTGGCAGTGGGGAGAGCCGGCGGGACAGGAAAGGTCGCGGTGATAGTAACGCAGTGTGGCAAACCCCACGACAGACCAAGTTTTATGCCCAATGGGGTACCGGTGCACTACCCATGCAAAGACAACCTAGAGATCCGTTAGGGATCCATGGGCGGGGATCTGGCAAGATCGAAACTATGAATGTGCCCGCCGCTGCGCCCGCCCCTGAGCACCCCGCACCCATCAACATGATCGTCGGGGGCGACGACTTCCTCGCCGAACGGCGCAGGCAAGGCATTGTAGAACAGGCACGGGCAGCCAGCGGGGATCCGAACTTACCAGTAGAGATGCGTAAAGCCTCGGAACTCAGTGCCCCTGAGCTGGCCGAACTGCTCAGCCCCAGTCTGTTCGCCGAAGACCGCATCGTGGTGGTCACCGGCGTAGAGGACACGGGTAAGGAGATCATCGGACTGCTTGAGCAGGCCATTAAAGACCCGGCAGATGGCGTGGTGTTGATCATCGTGCACACCGGCAAGGGACGCAACAAGAAACTCGTGGACAGCTGGCCGAAGCTTGGTGCCGTGGTATTCCAAGCCGGGGAGCTAAAAGGCCGCGAGCAGCTGGCATTTATCGACCAGGAATTCCGCTCTCAGGGTGCGCGCGTGACCCGCGAAACATGTGAACTTTTGCTGGACGTGGTTGGAAGTGACCTGCGGCAGTTGGCCAGCGCCATCAGCCAGCTCATCGCTGATACCGACGGGCAGGTCGATGCAACCGCAGTGAAGCGGTACTACCAAGGGAAAGCCGAGGTCAGTGGGTTTGAGGTTGCCGATTATGCCATTGCCGGAAACGTCCGAGCCGCCGTGGCTTTGGCGCGCCGGGCGCTTCAGTTGGGAGTGGCTCCGGTCCTTCTTGCGAGCGCGCTAAGCTCCGCCGTGGCGGATATTGCGAAGGTAGCGGGTGTCGGAAATATTAACTCCCGCCGCGATGCGGCGAAGTTTGGCATGGCACCGTGGAAGTTGGACAAGACTATCCGCACTGCGCGGCGCTGGACCACCCCCATGATCGCCCAGGCGGTGCAAATCACAGCAAACCTGGATGCAGGTGTGAAAGGCCATAGCGCCGACCCCGACTATGCCGTGGAGGACGCCGTGCGCCAGATCGCACACATTGCAGGGCGACGTTAGCGCAGGTGTGCCTGGGGATTAGCGCAGGTTAAAGCCCTTCCACAAGCCACAGTGAACCGCGTCATCATAGCGGGTTTCAAAATGGTACTCGCGCGAACTCTCCCAGTCGTCCACTCCGCCTTCCAGGTGGGAGCCGATTAGCGCACCAGTCAGCGACGTGCGGGTATTGCGGTTTCCCGGCCAGTTAACTGCCACATGCAGGAAATCATGCGGGGCGTACTGTTCTCGGTGATCCAAGTACAACTGCGTCAGCAGCAGGGCAGAAGCCGTGCAGGAACCTGCGTCCCACCCCTGGCCGAGGATTTGCACAAACTTCCTGCGGTGCCGGTACAGCTCCTCAAAATCTCCCTGCTCCAGGAACGGATGCAGATGCTCTCGCACAGCATCCACGCGGGAAATCAACTCGCTTAGCGGCACATCAGGACCGGTTAGATCCGTAATAAGTGCCGTATCCAGATCCTTGAGGATGTCGGATTTTTCCTCGTTTGTCAGCAGATTGTCGTTGTCGAAGTTTTCATCACCGGCCAGACCCCCGGCCACGTCCAAGAGATTGGCGCCCTTTCGGGCAGACATCAGGCAGGCCATTACTGCACACGCAGCGCGAGCCACACCCGAATCATGGGTAATCACGCCCTGGAGCACCGACCAGCCGACGCTCTGATCCGACGGGGCTAGCAGTGCGCTTGCGGCCACACGCATCACGGCACCTGCGCCTCCGGAGTGCGAAGCCACATCGTCCCAGTGCTCGGCACCGAGTTGGCTTAGACGATCCAGCGATTCGGTCGTCGAAGCACCGGGGGAGCGATCGTAGTCCGGGTCGGCGTGATAGTTGATGAACTGCTGACCGATGGCCTGCATGCCTTCCTCACGATCCAGGTTGTCCCGGTCGATGTCCAGCATCGCGGCGCAGAGAGCCAGCGTCATTTGCGTATCGTCGGTGATAACCAGCTGCTCCGGCAGGGGGGTGCGGTCTGGCTGCGGTGGGTTTTGGTACGGATAGCCCCATGCATCGCCCAAAGCGGTGCCGAGCAGGGCTGAGCGGAAGCGATCCTTCATCCCTTTGTCGAACTCCTTCGAAAACTAAAACTTAAGGCTCACAATCCTGGATAGCTAGATCACTAGCTTAGGGCATAATGAAAACCCGCACCCAGGCAAGGTGGTTGCTGTTGCTGCTTTGTGACGCAACATCTCAACCCCGTGTAGAAGGTGCGGGTTATTTTTACGCAAAGAGCGGGTGGAAACCTTTGAAAAGGATCCTTAAGCCATCTTGTTGAAGCGAGCGGCCATGCCGGACTTCTTGTTAGCCGCGTTGTTGCGGTGGATGGTGCCCTTGGTGACAGCCTTGTCGTAGAAGCGGGAAGCGACGCGCAGCTGTGCCTCTGCGGCCTCCTTGTCGCCAGCCTCAACGGCGGCGTTGAACTTGCGAGTCTCGGTGCGCAGACGGGAGCGGATAGCCTGGTTGCGCTTACGAGCGATCTCGTTGGTGAGAACGCGCTTCTTCTGCTGCTTGATGTTTGCCATGGTGGCGTGCCTCTTCTTTCAAAAAGTCTTCGGTAAAAATGTTCTGTTCATCAGGGAAACGGGCTCCCTCAACGGCCTCGCGATCTCTAACATCCCACCCAAGGTCCTGCGGGATGCGGCGTGGCCTGCAGTGCAGACGCTAGGCGCCCAGTAGCGGAGTTACTCTGGATAGCACCGTGAACTCGAAAAATGTTAGCAGTTGGTGATTGGAAAAGACAAAATCCCGCCAGTTAGCTCCAGCCATAAACTTGCCGCAGCTCATTGGCGACACGTTCAAAGCGTCGGGCAGGCAGGGGAATGCCCCGGCGTTGGATTAGTGTTTCCGGCACTTCCAGCACCTTATCCATACGAACCCAGCTATCCCTATCTGCATCCGAGCTCCACGGGCCGGTGCCTACGGGGATCCAGTTGGCTTGGTTACCGTAGTCGTCTCGGGAGGAAATCAGAAGGGTGAGTAGTCGGTGGTGGTTGCGTCCTACCACCAGCACCGCACGCAGCTCCGGGATCATGCCCTTCTTTGGTCGAATATTTGCCCAGACGACTTCGCCTGCGTCGGCCTGACCGTCCATATCCGGGACATAAGTTACTGCACGGGCAAGGTCCCGGCTGGGGGTTTTGATGGTCTCTTCGCGCGAATTCATCGCCGCCGCGAACTGTCCACCCATGCCCAGGTGGGTATGGAGCTCCCCGATGCCGCGTTTCAGCGCCTTCTTGCGCGTGAAGTGGTGAATATAAAACTGTTGGAAGAATTCTGCGATGGCTCCGAAGAGGTTGTGTGATTTCCCACGTGGGGGCGTCACTTTCATATCACTTGCTTCCGAACCAGACATGGATAAAAGATTACCTGAACAAAACACTTCCAGGTAGCTAGGTGGCAGCTAAACCCCGTCTGCTACTTCTGGGTAGATACATAGTAGGGTTACGCGTAAGCGAAAGAGGAGGGCAAATGGCAGCCAAGCAGAAGAATTACGCCACACAGACGTTTACGGATCCCGAGAGGATTCGTAACTTCTGCATCATTGCCCACATTGACCATGGCAAGTCGACCCTGGCCGACCGTATCCTGCAGATGTCCGGCGTGGTCGAAGATCGCGATATGCGCGACCAGTACCTGGACAACATGGATATTGAGCGCGAGCGTGGCATCACTATCAAGGCACAGAACGTACGCCTGCCGTGGGTGCCGAAGACCGGTGCGCACGCGGGCGAAGAGCTAGTGATGCACTTGATCGATACGCCCGGCCACGTGGACTTTACCTATGAGGTCTCCCGCGCCCTCGAAGCGTGTGAGGGATGCATCCTGCTGGTCGATGCGGCCCAGGGTATCGAGGCACAGACGCTGGCGAACCTGTACCTGGCGATGGAAAACGATCTGGAAATCATTCCGGTTCTGAACAAGATTGACCTGCCAGCAGCAGATCCAGAAAAGTACTCCCTGGAACTTGCCCACATCATCGGTTGCGAGCCGGAAGAAGTGCTGCGCGTATCCGGCAAGACTGGCGAGGGCGTGCCGGAGCTCCTGGACAAGGTATGTGAGCTGGTGCCACCGCCAGTGGGTGATGCCGATGCCCCGGCCCGTGCCATGATCTTCGACAGTGTGTACGACATCTACCGCGGTGTGGTGACGTATGTACGCATGATGGACGGTCGGCTGGAATCGCGCCAGAAAATCCAGATGATGAGTACTGGCGCGACCCACGAGACGCTAGAGATCGGCGTGGTCTCCCCGGAGCCGACGAAGACCAAGGGCCTGGGCGTGGGCGAGGTCGGTTACATCATCACTGGTGTGAAGGACGTCCGTCAGTCCAAGGTCGGTGACACGATTACCTGGGCCACCAACGGTGCCGAGGTGCCGCTGAAGGGCTACCAGGAGCCAACCCCGATGGTGTACTCCGGTCTGTTCCCGATCAGCGCCGATCAGTACCCGGATCTGCGCGAAGCCATCGAAAAACTGCAGCTCAACGATGCATCCCTAACCTTTGAGCCAGAGACGTCGGTAGCCCTGGGATTTGGTTTCCGCTGTGGCTTCCTCGGGCTGCTGCACATGGAAATCACCCGCACACGCCTGGAACGCGAGTTCGGCCTGGATCTGATCTCCACTGCGCCGTCAGTGGTCTACCGTGTGGTGAAGGAAGACGGCAAGGAAGTGTACGTTCGCAACCCCTCGGATTGGCCGGGTGGCAAGATGCGCGAGGTATATGAGCCGATCGTGAAGATGACCGTGATCGTGCCCTCGGAGTTCTTGGGCTCCACCATGGAACTATGTCAGTCGAAGCGCGGCCAAATGGGCGGCATGGACTACCTGTCCGAGGACCGCGTGGAGCTGCGCTACACCATGCCGCTGGGCGAGATTATCTTTGATTTCTTTGACCAGCTGAAGTCCCGCACGAAGGGCTATGCCTCGCTGAACTATGAAGAAGCCGGCGAGCAGCTGGCCGACCTGGTGAAGGTGGACATCCTGCTGCAAGGCGACCCCGTGGATGCGTTCAGCGCAATCGTGCACCGCGACAACGCGCACTGGTACGGCAACAAGATGACGGTGAAGCTGAAGGAACTGATCCCGCGCCAGCAGTTTGAAGTGCCGGTGCAGGCCGCCATCGGTTCCAAGATTATCGCCCGCGAGAACATCCGTGCCCTGCGCAAGGACGTGCTGTCCAAGTGCTATGGCGGCGACGTGTCGCGTAAGCGCAAGCTGCTGGAAAAGCAAAAGGAAGGCAAGAAGCGCATGAAGGCCATCGGTTCGGTCTCTGTGCCGCAGGAGGCCTTCGTTGCTGCGCTGTCTACCGACGCCGACTAGGCTCAGTCCAGCTGCCGTACCGCCGCGGCCAGGCGGTTCAGCTCGTTGAGGGAGAGATCTTCGTCCCCATGCGCATTGCAATAATCCAGCAGGGTGTATCCGGTGAGCTGTAGCTGGTTGTGCTTGGCCCACAATTGCCGCGCATAGGTGGAGTTGTTGTTAATCATCTTCATCATGTGCTTGCGTTCGCTGAGCAGCTCGAATTGCAGATCACGGCGTGCGTAGAGCGCGCGATCTGGCGGGGTGATCAGCAACGCGCCCAGCAGTGCACCCATTGCCGCTTCGCAATGGCCTACCAGGCGGCGGTGATAGTGGGCGTCAGATGTAGTGCGCCAGAGCCACAGGAAGATAAACGAGCAGATAACCGCAACGCACACTTCGGCGAGGCGATCGACGACCACGTCGCCGAGCGGGCGTTCCATTGAGTTGCCCATCATCAGTGCCATGGGGGTGGTGAAGATGACGGTGAAGGCATAGTTCTTGGCAATGAAGAACTCGGCGGCGAATTGGCAGATGGCCAGCAAGAACAGCAGGGGGAGGCCGCCGATCTGGAAAGCATGGGCGATGGCGAACAGGCCGATGCCCAGCACGGATCCTAGGAGTCGGTGGAGGCCGCGGATGGTGCCGGGGACTTTCTCCGGGCCCCACTGCAGGATCAGCAGAGCGGTAATCACACCCCAGTCGGGGCGATCCAGCCCCAGCCAGATGGTGAGGGCGCAAGAGGTCAGGCTGGCCAGCACCACCTTTTCCATGCTGAGCTCCGCCTGGCTATGGATGTTCAAAGACCGACCGAAGCGGTACTTCACGGATGGCTGGCGGTGCGGGATGGCTATGCGGGTGGGATCAACCATGCCGTTGGTATCGGAGAAGTCTTCGTCCGTATCCACGTAGCCCGTGCGGGCACTGATGGCCATCAACTGTTGGCGGGCTTGCTGTACCTGCACCACCAGGTCGCGTTGCGATTCGCGGACGACCTTGCCGGCGGAGACGATGCCAGCCCCCATCAGCGCCGACCAGGCCTCGGAGAGGGAAGTGCGGGCCAGGTAGTAGTTGCCGGGAGTTGGGTCTTCTGCGAAGTCCGCCACTGCGTTGTTGAGCGTGCGGATGGCCTGCTGCTCCGGGCCATGTGGGTTGAACAGGGCGGGGAACATACCCACAAGCACGGCGACGAACGCGCCGAACAAGCTCCAGCCGCCGATGGCCAGAGGGTTAAGGTCGTTGCGGGCGATCATCGTCGCACCGCCGGAGACAATGACGATGAAGAACCCACCCGGTGGTGGCAGGCGTAGTGCATTTTGGGCGTAGGTGAACACGCCGGAGAGGAAGGTGCAGTACACGCCGGCGATGAGTAGCCACCAGTGCGAGCCACCGGAATCTATGTGCTCCCACATCATCTTGCCCAGCCATGCGGCGATGGTGGGACAGGCGGCCAGCAGGACGGCGGAGAATGCCATCACCTTCAGTCGGATGCGGTACGGCAGGTTGCCGCCGTAGATGACGGTGAACGCGCCACCGGCGACTAGCAACATCGCGTCGGTATGGCCCAGTGACCAGGCGATAGTGCCGGGAATCAGCAGTGACAGTGCCGCTCGCAGTCCACCAGCCCAGCCTGCTGCCTTCGAGTTGAAGGTGGTGAACAGTTCCCACGCGCTTGGACGTTGGGGGATGGGGAACTCCGCGGGGTTACGCGGAGGCTTTGGGGATAGCGGTGATGGCGAGGAGGGCTGCTTGTCTGGGCTGGTTTGGCTCACTGTGTCTTTGTTTTTCCTCTTATGCGTCGGTGAAATAGGGCATTCAAGGGACAATCAAAGAGGCAGTCCCTTGGGGACATTCACAGTGTAGTCCTCGAAATCGAACGATGAGCTGTGGGCTGTCCGGCGCAGTGCCTACACTGAGGTCCATGAGTTACAAGGAACCGCAGCGCCCGGGCGAAAAGGATTATCTTGTTGGTTGGATGCCCGACGAGGATCCGCACGATGGGCAGGTCGTGCGTACTTCTGATGAGCAGGATCTGGAGGCTCGCCGGATTCGGTTGTCGAAGTACCGCCCGAACGCTGCAAAGAAAATCGCGGCGTGGCTGGCGTTGATCCTGGGTGTGGTGATGCTCTTCGGGATTTTCCTCGGCTCCATGGAAGAAGCAAGTGGGGGACTAAAAGTTCTGCTTGCCGTGCTGTACTTCCTCATCTTTGCCGGTCCGGCGCTGTTTTGGATGTATGCGAACAACCGCGATACCAAGGCGGTTCGGCAGTGGGCGGCCACGGAATCCGACTACCGGGAAGTATTGGAATCCTTCGACCCGGCAACGAAGTCCATCTTCGCGCGACCGTCTATGGCCGACGAGCTGCCTCTGCTGCCGAAGCGCCCCTGGCTGTGGATCTGGATCGCGGAGTTCGCGGTGATCGCTACTGCCGGTGCGCTGACCCCTGCCTAGCGTTCGCCTGATCCGTGAAGGGCGCGGGGGAGTCCTACTGGGGAGTGGCGATTGTGAGGCAGTCGAACCACATCTTTTGCTTCAGGGCGAAGTCTGCCCCAAAGTCGTAATCGTTCGATTTGCCTACCTGACAAGTTAGAGTGCTACCGTCCGAGCCCACGCGGCAGTCCATCGCATGAGTATCACCGGAATCGGGGTCAGTGACCGTGATGTTCGCATGGGGTACAGTACTACTTCGCTTTAGGGATCAATGCAGCCCACGTAGGCGTACCAAATACCACTGATACGGAGATCTCAAAGGCATGACCATAACCTCGGCCCAGCTTGACGCTGTCATTGCCGCAACCCGCCACATCCCCGAATCAAACTTCACCGCCTACCGCGGTGGTTACCCCCAGGAGATCAGTACAGCCCTTATCGATGCTGTGTTCTCAATCCAGGCCCAATACGACTCCGCTACACCTGGCAAAGGCGTCGGGAACCGCGTGCAGGCCTTCCGTTCCGCGAACCCGAGTGCGATTAATAATCTGTCGGCACTGATCGACTTGGGCACTGAACACGTAGTGCAGATGATGGGGAAGGGAAAACCGGACGCCGCTTGAAAGCGGGGGCAGTACTTGAGGCTGCTGCCGGATACGTGGCTATCGGGGTGAACAATGCCACACGTCGATTGCCTCCGAGTATGCCTGGCTCGAGATATGAGGAAAGTCCGGGGAGTTCGCATCTCTTTCACGGCACGTCGCATCGCACCCCTCTCCCGGCCGCTCACCTATTCCATATATAAGAAGAACAGATATAGCGCTGAATAGACTGTCGACAAACAGCCATGCAGAATAATTTCAGGAATCTTCCTGCATATTTACAAGATTTCCCAACTATTCAACCATTTTTCATCCCCAAAGGAACTATCTTGCGCTAAGTTCATTTCTAACCATTCACCACAGCGAAAGATGACCCAACATGGCCAGACCATCTCGCACTATCACCACTCTCCTATTCGCCCTCACCCTCGGCATCGGCTTCACCCCCACCGTGCAAGCTCAGCCCGCACAACCACCAGCAGCCGCCAGCACACCAGCCGACAACAACGCCGATTACGTCGCACCCGGGCGCGAAGATCTCGAACCGGCAGAACCAGGCTTCGACGACAACAACGTAGATAACCAAGCGGGCAAAAACTGGCACCCCACCATCAACCCCAAAAGCAAAGTCATCCCAGGACAGATGCGTTCCGATAAAGAAGAAATCCCTGGTGGTTTCACCAAAGAACAGGCCAACCGCGCCGAGGTCCAAGAAGCTAAAGAACAGGCCACACAGGCACGCTCTGGGATCCAGACTTTTGCCGTTGTCGATACGTGCCGAACGTACTGGCCCAGCCCGTTCAAGGTCTGCGGAAAGATCCGCGAAAAGTACGACTCCCTCGGCGGACCACAAAGCTTCCTAACCTGGCCAAAATCCGACGAACTGAAGGTTCCCGATGGTGTGGGGCGCCGCAACGAGTTCGTCAACGGATTCATCTACTGGCACCCTAATACCGGTGCTCATTCGATCACCACGCACTTCTCTGTCGCTTGGGCACGTATCGGATGGGAACGTGGACCGCTAGGTTACCCCACCACTGACGAATTTGGCCTGTCTGGCAGTATCGGGCGTAAGCAATCCTTCGAGCACGGCCACATCTACGGCTCATTGGCAGGACTGGCCACAATCCACGGGGCGATCTACGACAAGTGGGTGCAAACCGGGGCAGAAAAAGGCCCGCTTGGCTATCCCACAGGTGATGAAACAAAAACCCCTGACGGCATCGGACGGTTCCATAACTTCACCCGCGGGAAGATCTACTGGCACCCACAATATGGAGCACATAGCGTTGTGGGAGCACAGCAGTTGATCTGGGAAGCGAGCGGACGTGAGCAAGGTATCTATGGATACCCTACTTCCGAACAATTTTTGGACAGTAAAGGAAATGTTGTTCAAAACTTCTCAAAAAGTCGACTGGATCTAAGTGTGTACCTAGGAAACACCGCCACTACACGAGTGGGAGAGAAGCTACTTAACGATAAACTAGTTGCTCTTTATCCTGAGTTGGCCAGTGGGGGGAATGTGGAGATAGGCGCACGAAATGTCCTTGTCGCCAATGCAGAAACTAGAGATTCTCGTGTAGTGGGCGGAAAAGAGGTAGTGACAATCATTCCAGTCCCTAGCTACTATTTATATGACTGGCATAGAGGAAATCTAAACGACT
Source organism: Corynebacterium sp. 22-2729 (assembly GCF_053479475.1). Lineage (NCBI taxonomy): Bacteria > Bacillati > Actinomycetota > Actinomycetes > Mycobacteriales > Corynebacteriaceae > Corynebacterium > Corynebacterium sp. 22-2729. The sequence continues at coordinate 125,863 of NZ_JBRBCA010000002.1, read as the reverse complement.
ACTGCACATCTAGCCCTGATGAATACTCTGGAGGAGTAAAGAATGCAGATTTCAGAGGACCTTGCGCTATTCATGATATGTGCTACCAGGCTGTTTCTCGAGGAGAAAGGACCCAATCATTTTGTGATGAAAGGTTCCACTCGCAGCTATTGCTAACCTGCGAAGGTGTATACTCACGATACAGTGTAGATAGGTATCGGTGCGGAAATGTAGCCCAGGTTTACTATCAAGTCGTAAAGAATGCTCCTCATGATTTTTAGGGAATAATTAATTTGATAAAGCGCATTCTTTTCTTGCCGATCATTGAACTTATTCTTATTTCTCTGTCCTTGTTTGGCTTATCAAGATGGATCATAATGCCTTTTTATGACCCATCTTACGGTACGGAGAGCCAGTTTTTTGATTCCTTCAATCAATCTCTTGTAATAATCTCGGCAATTTCTGCCCTTTTGGGCATTTTTCTTGCGGTAATTGTCCCAAATAAAATCGCTACAGGGTGGGCGATCATTGCCGCTGGAGCGGTGGCTGTCGTACTTGTTAAAAGCATGGAAGACAATAGCCCTAACATTGGCGGAGGTCTCATATTTTTAGTCGGCGAAGTCCTCCTGTTGGCAGGGTTCTCCATGGTCGTTAGGTTCTATTTGATTTCTCTATTAAGATAATCCATACTGTTTGACTACTGCTATAATAGGTCAGATTATCCAAGTCCGCTATCGATATGATCGACCTGACCATGGTCTCCTTAAGCCAAATCCGTAGTTCGCGTTGGCTTGCCAAAGCGGCTATACAGCGTTGTTCGCCCTACCTTCAAAACGTCGTGCGACTTCCGCTTTCGGTACACCAGCATCCACCCATGCATGTGCCTGATCAACCTGCTCCGCAGTAAGCGCGCGGGCACGACCTTTGTACACCCCTCGCTCGAGCAATCCCCTCGGCTTGACGCTCCCTAATGATTGAGCGTTCAAATTCCGCCACCGAACCCAGCAGCCCGAGCATCAGCTTGGCGATCGGGGTGGAGTCCTTCGAGTAGATCTGTCCCTCCTTGAGGAACTCCACCGACACCCCTTTGCTGACTAACTCGTCAACAATGGCATACAGATCCGTTAAGGACCGCGCGCACCGATCCATCGACGGCGACCACAAGCTGATCCCCCGCACGGACATACCGCATCGCTTCATCAAGACTAGGCCGCTTTCGTGAACCACCACTAGCCCTATCTGTGTAATAGGTGAAGACCTTCTCCGCCTTGAGTTGCTCAATCTGGCGATCAAGATTCTGATCTTTCGAGCTCACCCGGGCATAACCCACCTTTTGCCCCGAGATCACACCCAACTGTTCCGTGATCTCTAGAGGCAGTGACGGTTCTGTTCCGTTAGTCATGGAGCCAACCCTAGCCAACAGGAAATCTTGTCATTCACAAAGTGTTCGCTTGGGGTACAGCCGTCACGTTAGGGTTGCTAGACCTATAGGCGTAGGTGGGTTTCAATGCCTCTGCGTAAATCGCATCAGCGAACTCGCATGATGTTTGGAGAGGAACGCTGATCTCAGCGCCATTTGCAGTGACCCCGCAGTCATTTCGCGGGTAAGCACTTCCCCCGTTGGAAGAGGGACGTTTGCGTTTGCCTCGCGTCGGCTCAGCTGCGCGGTTGTTGCTTTCTGTGGCAGAGCTGTGACCGGAACCGTGGTTTGAAGCCGGTGGGGTGGGGTTGGGGCCGGACTTCTTGGTGGACTTAGCGCGTGTGGTTTCGTCTGCCTCAGAACCCTTCTTGGAGTCGTCCTTATTAGAGTTTTCATCCTTAGCTGCCGAATTCTGCTGTGCAGAGGCGTTGGCGGCGCTGCCTGAGTCGGCGGCATCGTTGGAATCTTCAGATCCGCAGGCGCTTAACCCCATCGCGGCGACGGTGAGTAGGGCTAGGGCAGATATACGCTTCATGAAAACGTCCTTAAGTAAAGGAATGAGTCGTATTAATGAAGAAGCCTAGCGCTTCCGCTAGTCATTCACAGTGAGAACAACCTTTCCCAGCGCGTGGCCCGACTCGACCTCCTGGTAGCCCTCAGCGGCGGCGCTGAAAGGTAGCTCTCTGCCGATCACCGGGCGCATCGCGCCGTCCGCGACCAAGCGGGCGAGCTCCGCGAAACGCTCCTGGGTGCGGATTCGAGTGATGCCACTGCCACCCAGGCGGGCGGCCAGCTGCTTGTCTGCGGCGCTGCGGATCGCGCCCTCCGGTGCAAGATGTGCCAGCCCCTCCAGAACTTCGCCGCCGACCAGATCCAGAATGCCGTCTACCGGTGGGACGGTGACGTGGGAACCGGTCTTGCCCAGCTCTGCGGTATCCATAAAGCGCGCCCCCAGGCGCTCTACCAGTACCTTTTTGCGAGCACTGGCGATGCCGATGACCTCAATGTCGAAATGCCGCGCTAACTGCAGAGCATGCGTGCCCACGCCACCGCCCGCGCCGATCACCAGCAGACGGGCGCCCTCATCCGGCCAGGTTTCCAGGTCGTGCAGTTCCGCCAAAGCGTCGTAAGCGGTCCCTGCAGCCGCGGGGAGGCAGGCCGCATCCGTGGCCTCTACACCGCTGGGGATAGTTGCGGTCGAGGTGGCGTCCAAAAGAACAAAAGAATCACTCGCAGCACCGGTGCCGGAGAAAGCCGACCCGAAGACGTGATCGCCCGGCGAAAAACCGGTAGAGGGATCGGCCTCCACGACGATCCCGGCGGCCTCGCGACCCATCGCCATAGGGAAAGAGACCGGGAAGGAACTCTGGCGCTGGCCGTTGCGCACCTTGATATCGCCGGGGTTCAGGCTGATCGCCGTGGGGCGGATCAGCACGCTGCCGGGCTGCCAGGTGGGGTCGGCGACGTCGAGGAAGTGGGCGACCTCGGGGCCGCCGAAGGATTCAAAGCCGAAAATACGCATGAATCCCATGGTAGAGGTCCGCTAGTTCTTGGCGAAGCGGCGCATGAGGAAGGCGAACAGAGCGCCGGAGATGTTGTGCCACACTGCTGCGACCGCACCGGGGATGGCGGCCTCCGGGGCCCAGTACTTGCCAGACATGCCCGAGGCCAGGCCAGCGGATTGCGTGGCAACCTCGATGGCGGTGGTGCGGCACACAGCCGGGGATTCGCCGGTAGCGCGGGCGGCAAAGTAGCCCAGGAGGTAGCCGATGGTGTTGTGGATAATAACGGCGACCAGGACAGTTACGCCGACATTCATCAGGGTCTCTGAAGACTTAGCCACGGCGGGGAAGACCACACCGCCGATGGCGATGATGGACAGCCACGGCAGGATCGGCAGCAGGACTTGGACAATGCGGTCGAAAATCACACGGATGACCAGACCACCGATGACGGGCAGCAGCACGGTCTGGACCAGACTCCACGCCATAGACGTGCCGTCCACCGGGGTCTCCTCGCCCGCCAGCAGCAGCATAATCACCGGGGTGACGATCGGGGAGAGGATCGTGGAGACGGAGGTCATGGTCACAGACAGTGCAACGTCACCCTTGGCTAGGTAGGACACAACGTTGGACGTAGTGCCGCCCGGGACGGACCCCAGCATGAGCAAACCGATCGCCAGCATTGGGTTCAGCCCCAGCAGCTTGGCCACGGCCACCGCGCCCAGCGGCATGATGACGAATTGTGCCAGTACACCGATGAAGATCGGCATGGGGCGCTTTATGACCAGCGCGAAGTCAGGCAGCGTAAGCGTCAGTCCCATGCACAGCATGATGATGGCGATCATCGTGGAGATGTGTGCAGCCAGGGGAGTGAAGGTGCCCGGGCTGGCCAGTGCTAGGCCTGCGCCGATCAAGATAAACGCGGGGAAAGCCCATACGGCAATGGTTGCGGAGCGTTCCTCGGATGAGTTGGTTGTGTTGCTTCTCTGCTTCTCTTTGACCGTCATACATCCACTATATGGGATAGAAGTCTCAAAATATGAAATTTGCTGGTATTGGTGGCTATAAGAGGCAAGCAAGCGGACGGGTTACAGTGGTTACACACAGACACCGAGACCTTGCATCGCCCCGAAGGAGTGACCATGAGCCAACCCCGCACTTGGTTTACCAGCGACCTACACCTTGGCCATCCGTTCGTCGCTGGGCTGCGTGGCTTCGGCGAGAAAGAGGAAGAAGTCGCCCGGCATGACGACACGATCCTCGCCAATCTCACAGCCGCACTGCGCTCTGGCGATACGCTCTGGGTACTCGGAGATATTTCCTCCGGGTGGGGTCCACAGGAGGAAAGGGCGCTAGACCTGCTACGGGACGCTTTTTCTGACCTGGACATAACTGCTCACCTCATCGCGGGCAATCACGACACATGCCATCCGCTGCATGCCAACAGTGCCCGACGTCAGCGGAGGTTCCTTGAGGTGTTCGATTCCGTTCAGCCCTATCAGTGTGTGGTGCCATGGGACCCGGACGGCGACGGAGTGGCGGACAACGAGGACCTTGCCAAGAAGGCAGACACCGAGGTTGCCTGGTTGTGCCATTTCCCGCGCCCCGGCCAGGATCACGAGGGGATGGAATCCCGCTACGACTATCTACGACTCGATGTGCCATATGTAATTCACGGGCATCTGCATTCCGCTACTCCAATTACTGGCCCTGGGCAGGTTGACGTTGGCGTCGATGCATGGAATCTGCAGCCCGCCCCCTATGAGGAGGTAATGGAGCTGCTTTACCGCGACGCATAGCCTTTAACCCGTGCATAAGTCGTCGCTTATGTATATTCATATTGTGTTTTCTCGCCTAGATGTCCTAGGTGGATTTTTATGACGCCCACTCGTCAGCGCACGACGAAACGAACAATCGGGACTAGAGGTTATGACATTCAACTTTTCCCAGTACACCTATCGGCCACGGCATGCGGCCAAGGATTCTCGCTCTCACCTAACTAAAGGGGTTGCTACCGCCGCCCTCACGGCAACCGTGAGCATGGCAGGAATCGCCGCTCCAGCTAACGCTGCCCCCGCTGGCCCGCCCGCGGGTTCTCAGATGCCGGCTCTGCCGCCGCTTCCACCGGCGCCAAAGCTGCCGCCGGTTCCGCAGGCTGTGGAAGATGCCCTGAACAAGCTGGGCATGTCGGCTAATCAGATCCCAGGTTCCTCGGCTCCGCACCGCCCGGCACCAGCTCCGCACCGCCCCGCGCCAGGCCCGAACCGCGGTTACCAGGTGCGCACGATCCACAACGTTCCAGCTCGCACCTCATTGGCTGTTGTCACTAACAATGGCATCGCAAAGACTCCGAACGCAGACCAGGCACGACCAGGCCTATCTATTGTGAAGCTGTATATGGCTGACTACGTACTGCGCTACGGCGACCACAGCAACTCGGATCGCTACCTGGCCGAGCGTATGATCCGCTTCTCCGATGATGGAGCTGCTTCCAAGATCAACCGGAAGTACCCGCGAGCAATTAGCACTATCGCCCGTGAATACGGCCTACGTAATACCCGAGCGGCCGCACACTGGGGTAATTCCTACACGTCTGCTACTGATACCGCGAACTTCCTCCACAAGCTTCGCATCCGCCACCCGCGATCTTTGGTACTGCACTGGATGCGCACCGCCAGCCCGGTAGCAGCAGATGGCACTCGCCAAAACTGGGGCACGGTGCACCTGCCGGGCGTCAATGGCACAAAATGGGGATGGTCCGATTACGGTCCGCAGACCCGGGCCTCAGCATCGTTCGGTAATGGCTATACCGTCGCTTCTTTCTCCTGGGGCGACCGTGCAGTACAGAACGCAGATACTCGCGCAGCGGCGCGTTACCTACGCTAGTCTTAAGGCTCGAAGCCTAGAGGCCGTATAGATCGGCCTGAGAGAGCTCTTGTCTCGGGCTGATCGCAAACGGTTGACGAAAGGTTTTTAAGAAGAATGGCACCACAGGACAACAATCCTTTTAATAGTGGCGGTGGCGGAACGAACGGGAACAACCCGAATGACCGTACCGAATACATGGGCGCAGCAAACGCATCTCCGTACTCTGCGCCCAACGGTGGCAGTACCGCAGATAGCAACGGGGCAAATGCGCCTGAGCCGCCGCAGTATCGGCGCCAGGATGACCAGAGCACTCAGGTGTTTGGATCCTCTGGAACCAACAATGGGCAGGGTGGCCAGTACGCAGGTTCGTTCGGCACGCAGAATGGCGCTGGGGCACAGGGGAGTGCCCAGGCAGGCGCGCCGGGCAATACATTTGGAAATGATCCTTACGGTAACCAGGGATATAACCCCCAGGTCGGCAGTGGCCAGCAGAGTTACGGCCAGCAAGGGTATGGCCAGCAAGGCTATGTCCAGCAGGGTTATGGTCAGCAAGGTTACGGACAGAGCCCCTACGGGCAGCCAGGCCAGCAGGGATTTGGCCCGGCTGCGCAGCCATTTGGCCAGCCTTATGGACAGGGCAACCCCAACCCACAGGGCGGCAACGGTGGCGTAGCCAAAATCGTGATCGGCCTCTTAGTCCTCATCGCCCTCGTGGTTGGCGGTGTGCTGATTTATAACGCAGTCTCCGGCGACGATGAAGGGGGAGAGAAAAAGCCAAGCACATCGGAGTCCCAGCCCACGAACACGACAGGGGAGGGCGACAACGGTGACTCCGATTCGCCAGAGCAGAAGACATCAGCGCCTAACCTTCCGTTGCCGACCGAATACAGTCCGACGTACGGCACTGATCTTTCGGAATTTGAGGACATGCTGGACGAAAACTTAAGTGACCTCGAGGATCTGATGAGCAGCCTCAGCGAGAATCCCATCGAGCCTTCGGGAATCCCGAGCTAGCTCCAGCCCGTCTAGTAACTGGCAAACGATCGGCAAAAACGAACACAAGAAACCCCCAGGCGAACTTACAACCTGGGGGTTTCTTGCTGACGTTTCAAGAGGAGAATGACCGTTCGTATTTGGATCCTTTCTGTCGACCACTGGTAACTAATCTAAACAGCCTTCCTGGAAACTACCTGTGTGTGATCTGCAAGCTCTCTACGCATTGTTTATTGTTTCGCCGACAGGCTCGAGAGCATAAAAACGCTCTTTGAAGGCCTCTCTTTTCGGCTAAAGGTACGTTGCGAGCAAATGAGTCTGGTCAAGACGCTAGGGTTGAGGCTCGAGCTTCCTCTACATACGACAGAAAAGAAAATGGGGTGTGATCCCGCAATGGAAGGCGCAAAGTCTACTTCTACGGCTGCAGGTTCGGCAGGCAGCACAAGCAAGGATTCCGACGCAGCCAAAGTGGCGAATGCAGAAAAGGTCAAAGTTGATCCACTGATCTTCTGGGTCGCCTGTGGCTTCATCGTGGGCTTCGTGGCCTACGCCATCATCTTCAAGGACAAGGCTGCTGCGAGCCTGTCGACGGGGTCGAACTGGTTGTTGGAAAACTTCAACTGGCTCTACATCGGCAGCATCTCGCTGGCTTTCCTCTTCCTCATGGTGCTGTTCGTTTCGCGCTTCGGTCGCATGAGACTTGGCGTTGAGGGAGAAGAACCAGCCTTCCGAACCCTCTCGTGGTTCGCCATGCTCTTCGCCGGTGGCCTCGGTGCTGTGCTGATGTTCTACGGTGTGGCTGAACCCATGAACCACGTTGTCAACGTGCCCATGCAGGATGCTGAACCGATGAGCTCCGAAGCTATCGGTGAGGCGATGGGCTTCACTCTGTATCACTTTGGCCTGCACATGTGGGTTATCTTCGCCCTGCCCGGCCTTGCCCTGGGGTATTTCATCTACAAGCGTCACCTACCGCCGCGTGTATCCAGTATCTTCGCACCGATCCTCGGCGCCCGTATCTACTCTTGGCCCGGAAAGCTAATCGACGCCCTGTCTATCATCGGTACCGTTTTCGGCATCGCGGTGTCGGTCGGCCTCGGTACGTTGCAGATTAACTCTGGTCTGTCCAAGGTTTTCGGCGCACAGACTGTCGCATGGGTACAGATTCTTATTCTGGTGGTCATTGTTGTGGCGTCGTCAATCTCAGTATCCACCGGTCTGTCTAAGGGCATTAAGTGGCTGTCGAATATCAATATTCTCGCTGCGACTCTGCTGATGGTTTTTGTGCTTTTGACCGGCCCGACGCTGCTGCTTTTGCGCGGCACGATGGATGCCACCAGCCTGTATGCGGAATATCTGCCGAAGATCATGTTCTGGTCCGATTCTCAGCAGGTGAATCCTGGCTGGCAGGGTAAGTGGACGGTCTTCTACTGGGCATGGACGATTTGCTGGTCCCCGTTCGTGGGCATGTTCGTTGCCCGCATCTCCCGTGGTCGCACTGTCCGCGAGTTCATCGGTGGCGTTTTGCTGCTTCCGACGGCCTTCACGATTCTTTGGTTCGCTGTCTTCGGTTACTCGGGTCTGGATATTGAAAAGAAAGAGCCGGGCGTACTTACCAACCCCATTGTGGAACAGGGTGACCCAGCTACGGCATTGTTTGTCTTCTTGGAACACTTCCCGTGGACGCTGGCCACCAGCATCCTGGCGCTCTTCGTGATCACCATCTTCTTCGTCACTTCCATCGACTCTGCAGCACTGATCAACGACATGTTCGCTGCCGGTGAAGAGGGCAAGACTCCGCTGATCTACCGACTGCTGTGGTGCATCATGATCGGTGCAGTCGCAGGCTCCATCCTGATCATGGCGCCCGATGCGGGAATCGATGCGCTCCAGCAGACCGTTATCATCATTGGCTTCCCATTCGTACTCTTTAACTTCGTCATGATGTACTCGCTCGTTAAAGGCATGAATGACGATGCCGCGGCACGCCCCGAACCGCCGTCACGCCAGTGGGGTAAGACTGACTCGGCGGAGAAGCTGGCCGAGCACGAGTCGCGTCCTGCTCCTGGTTACGACAACGAGGGTAAGGAGCATGCACGCTTCGAATATGATGCGGAAGGAAACCTCATTATCCCTGGCAATGTGCGTATTGAAGGTGACCTGGGAGTTGTGGGCGATGTAGATCACGATGCGGAAAGCTCTCCCGCCCGCCCGATGTACGACCAGGAAGGCGAGTTGATCACGGAAGAGCCAGTTGCTGACGATGACGCAGCGGAGGATAAGGGCGTCAGTAGGCAGTAGGCAATAAGAACAGAGCCGAGGAATGGCATTGGGCACATCCGTACGAGCAACATCGGTAGGCTGGATCAAGTACGAATAAACCTATAAAAAGGAGTGACCATGGTTCAGCGTGTAGGTGTTATCGGTGCAGGTCTGATGGGATCTGGCATTGCAGAGGTTGCCGCCAAGGCCGGCAGCGACGTGCTGGTGTGGGAGGCTAAGCAGGAGTTTGCCGATGCGGGTAAGGCACGCATCGAAAAGTCCCTGGAGAAGGCCGTGAGCCGTGGCAAGCTATCCGAGGAGGATCGTGACGCTGCGCTGAGCCGCCTGACCTTTACCACCAAGCTAGAGGACTTCGCAGACCGCGAGCTGGTCATGGAAGCGATCATTGAAAACGAAGACATCAAGAAGGATGTCTTCGCCAAGCTGGACGAGATCGTCGAGGACAAGAAGGCACCACTGTGCTCCAACACGTCCTCTCTGCCGATCCAGACGATCGCCAGTGCCACCAAGAACCCGGGCCGCGTACTGGGTCTGCACTTCTTCAACCCCGTTCCGGTGCTGCCACTGGTGGAAGTCATCCCAGCGCTGACCACCGACGAGGACGCTGTTGAGATCGCGCAGACCTACGCCACCGAGAAGCTGGGCAAGCAGGCCATCCGCGCGAAGGACCGTTCTGGCTTCATCGTGAACTTCCTGCTGGTTCCGTACATGCTCTCCGCCGTGCGCATGGTGGAAAACGGTGTGGCAACCCCGGAGGATATCGATACCGGCATGAAGCTGGGCGCCAACCACCCGATGGGCCCGCTGACCCTGGCCGACATGGTGGGCTTGGATACCTGCGCCTTCATCGCTGACGTCATGTACAAGGAGTTCGGCGACCCGAGCTACGCCTGCCCGCCGCTGCTGCGTCGTATGGTCACCGCGGGCCACACCGGACGCAAGTCGGGCAAGGGCTTTTACGAGTACAATTAATCGCACAGCGCTTGATAGGTAAATAAGGGCTACAAATTTCGCCCTACCTAGCCAAGCGAAACCAGACGAAAGGAAAGGTCAACATATGTCTATCGACGATCTGAAGAACAAGGCAGAAGGCGCCGCAGGCAAGGCCAAGGAGGCTGCTGGCGAGGCTACCGACAACAACGACCTGGCCAACGAGGGTCGTGCGGATCAGACCAAGTCCGACATCAAGGACAAGGCCAACGAGCTGAAGGACAAGGCTTCGGACGCTGTCAACAAGGTTCTGGGCGACGCTCAGAAGTAAAAAGCTAAAGGCTAAAAGCCTAAAGTCCCGGCTGAAAAACTTTCAGCCGGGACTTTTGCTATGCCCCTTTAAAGTCAGGGGCAGAAGTGATGGGGTGCTTATAGCGCCTGGTCAACGACGGACGCAGCACGATCGACAACCTCCAGCGCCCAGTCCAGCTGCTCCTCGGTGGTAATCAGCGGTGGCGCGAAGTGAAGGCGGTGCCCGGAAACCATCGGCCAGATGCCAGCCTTCTTGAGCTCCGCGCCGAATGCACCCATAGCCTCGGCACCCATCGGGGTCTTGGCCTCTTGGTCGCTAACGAACTCGATGGCCCAGAAGAAGCCCTTGCCGCGGACATTGCCCACGCTTGGGTGGTTTTCCGCGATCTTTTCCATGGCCGGGGCGATAACGCGCTCGCCCAGGTCGGCGACCTGCTCGAAGATTTTCTCCTCGCGGTACACCTTCTGCGCGGCCAGGCCAGGAGCCGCCGCCAGTGGGTGGCCAGAATAGGTCAGCCCGCCCGGGTAAGGCTTTTCTGCAAAACGCTGGTAAACGGCCTCGTTCATCATCACGCCACCAAGCGGTGCCATGCCGGAGTTCACGCCCTTGGCGAAGGTAACAAGATCCGGCTGCAGGTCCGGGCCGCCGTGCTCGTACGCGAACATCTTGCCGGTACGGCCAAAGCCGACCATGACCTCGTCCGCGATGTACAGCGCGCCGTGGCGGTCGCAGATTTCGCGCACGCCCTGCAGGAAGCCCTCCGGCGGGACGATGATGCCACTAGAGCCCACAACGGACTCGATCAAAACGGCAGCTACGTTGTCCTCGTAGACCAGCGTCTCTTCCAGCGACTGAAGAGCACGAGCGCATTCTTCCTCCTGTGTGGTGGAGTAGAAGGCGCTGCGGTACAGGAATGGACCCCAGAAGTGCTTCACGTCGCCGTCGGTCGTGGGGTTGCCGTGGCGGCGTGCTTCGCCGGTGGCCATAATCGCGGAGCCGGTAGCGCCGTGGTAGCTGCGGTAAGCCGTCAGGATCTTGGACTTGCCAGTGGTCAGGCGTGCCATGCGGATGGCGTGCTCGATAGCGTCCGCGCCGCCGTTGGTGAAGAACACGTGAGAGAAGTCGCCCTGCGCCTGCTCCACGATTTCCTTGGCCAGCTCGCTGCGCACGTCATTGGAGAACGCGGGGTTCTGGTTGGTGATGCGGGTGGCCTGCTGCTGAATTGCCTCTACCAGCTTCGGGTGGGCGTGGCCCAGGTTGGCGCTGACCAGCTGGCTGCCCAGGTCCAGGTAACCGTTGCCCTGGTAGTCGTAGATCCACACGCCCTCCGCGTGGCTGAGCGGCTGCGGGTTGATCTTCTCTTGCGCTGACCAGCTGTGGAAAACGTAGTTACTGTCGTTGTCGCGTACCTGTTGTTCTGCGGCTTGTGCTTCTTCGGTGCCGACGCCAACACGTGCGCCGTCGAAGGTAGTGAACTCGGTGATGTTAGGGGGGAATTCAGTCATTCTCCCAGGCTACTCCTCCGTGTCGTCGTCTTCAGACGCAAAGTCACTGAAACCGAAGCGCTTCAACCGTGCCCGGTCGGCGGCGGAGGAGGAGCTGGTGAGTTGCAGTAGCTCGTTGTAGATGCCACCACTGGTCGCAAGTTCCGCGGGGGAGCCGACTTCGCAGACATGTCCCTTGTCTAGGGTGACGATCTTGTCAACGTCGGCAATTGTGGACAGGCGGTGGGCGATAACGATGGTGGTGCGTCCGACCATCAGCTCGTTCAGCCCGGCCTGCACCACGCGCTCGGCCTTGGTATCAAGCGCGGAGGTAGCTTCGTCGAGGATCAGCACCGGAGCGTCTTTTAGCATGGCTCGGGCAACGGCGATGCGCTGCTTTTGACCACCGGAAAGGCGCAGGCCGCGCTCTCCAATGAGAGTGTCGTACCCGTCCTTGAAGTGCATGATGAAGTCATGGGCGAAGGCGCGCTTGGCCACGTCCTCGATCTCCTGATCCGTGGCGTCGGGCTTTGCATAAGCAATGTTTTCCCGCACCGTGCCAGAAAAAAGGGCAGGCTCTTGGAACACCACACCGACAGAGCTGCGCAGTTCGGCTGCCGTCATGTTGGCGACGTCCTTGCCGCAGACCCGGAGCTGTCCCTCGGTGGGGCGGTAGAGGCCTAGTAGGAGGTTAACGAGGGTGGATTTGCCTCCGCCGGATTCACCGACAAGTGCGACCTGATCACCCTTGTTTGCCTGGAAGCTGACCTGGTGAATGACAGGCTCGCCCTTGATGTATTCGAAGCTGACGTGATCGAAGTCGATTACCGGGCCATCTGCTGGAGCGGAAAGCTGCGGATGCACCGCATGATCCACGTCCTCCTGGGAGACCAGCATGGGTCCACCTGGGCGGGCGGCTTCCAGCAGGGGAGCAGTAGCCGAGGGCTCCTCCAGCTCCTCCATTGTTTTGAAGTACTCGCGAGAACCGGCGGCAGCGCGCTGGGCAGTATCGACCATCCAGCTCATCATTCCGACAGGCTGGCGAGCCATCACTACGTATTGCAGCAGCAGCACCATGTCGCCGAGGCTGAAGTTGCCGTGGAGAGTGCGCCAGAACAGCATCAGGTAGATGGCGAAGAAGATGATGTTCATCCCGCCCATGCGCAGAATGTCCATAAAGTGCCACCAGCGTGATTGTTCGCGGGTGAGCTGGATCGTATCGGCGAAGTGTTTTTGGAATAGCCGCAGCTCGCGCAGCTCGGAGACGAAGGACTTCACCACCTTCACCTGGCCGATGACCTCGGCGAAGCGCCCTTGGGCGACGTCGATGTGCTCGTTCTTTTCCTTTTCCCACACCATCCACTTCTTGGAGGTCAGCATCGTCAGATACAGATAAAGGGGGAAAATAAACGCCAGCAGCAAGGCCAGTGGCCAGTAATAGAGTGCGGTGATTACCAGGATCATGCTGACGGTGATCAGCATGGAAAAGAAGTTGTTGGCGAAGGATTTAATGAAATCCGTCAGACCCAGGATGGAGCGATCCAGCCGGGAGATGATTGTGCCCGTCACCTGCTTGTCGTAGTAGCCCTGAGGTAAGGCCAGCAGCTTGGCGTAATAACGGTTGGAAAGGATCTGCCGCATTCGCATCGCCATAACATCACCGAACCATCCGCCGATGTTGTGGATGATGGTGTTGGCCAGCTCCACAGCCAGCAGACCGACGGCCAACCAGATGACGGTTTTTGTCGCATTCTCAATGGCAGCGTCGGAAGCCCCGCCGCCCCCGACGGTATCGACGATGGTGTCGGTGGCCAGCTTCACCAAGAAAGGTGTAGCCAAGGCCAGACCTGCGGTGACGATGCTGGTGATCATCACCACGATGTAGAAAGGCCAGAGTTCCTTCGTTGAGCGCAGGATGCGGCTAAAAGCTTTAATCACACCTTGCCAAGTTAATTGTTCACGTTGGCCTTAGCTAATTCAGCTAATTCGGTCTCAGCGAAATTCCCGATGCGGTCTAGAGCCTCGTTCAGGATTTCCCGGGAAGTACCGAAATTGATGCGCACATGGCCTGCACCTTGCGTGCCGAACATGGAGCCCTCGTTGAAGGCCACCCGCGCCCCTTCCAGCAGCTTCTTGCCTGGGTTTTCATTCAGTCCTGGAACATCGCGGAGGTCTACCCAGAGGAGGAAGCTGGCCTCGGGGCGGATGAACTTCGCGCCGGGAAGTACCTCTGGCAGTCGGCGCTCAAGCAGATCGAGGTTGCCCTGCAGATACTCCAGTTCGCTGGCCAGCCAAGCCTCGCCGTCTGTGTAAGCAGCCTCGGCGGCCACCTGCCCCAGGGTGGAAGCAGAGCCAGTACGCAGCGGGCTGACCTTAGCCATCACTTCGCGGTCGTCCGGGTTTGTAAAGATCATCTGGGCGCAGTGCAGGCCCGCGGTATTCCAGCCTTTCGACGTTGCCAGTACCGTCACCGTTACCCGTGCGGCGGTATCACTCAGCGACGCGAGGGGAGTGTGTTTGTGCGGTGCATAAACAACCGGTGCATGGATTTCGTCGGAGATCAGCCTAACGTCGTATTTGTCCGCCAGCTCCACTAGCTTCTCCAACTCTTCGGGGCGCCATGCGCGCCCCAGTGGGTTATACGGATTGCACACGATCAGCGCGCCCACGCCCGCAGGGTTCGCGGTGCTGGCAAAGGCCTTCTCCAGTGCGGCGAGATCAAATGCCCACTCTTCAGTTCCCTGCTTCTCTACCTTGGTCATCGCGACCTCGACCTTCGGTCGGTTTATGGCACTTGGCACGTCGAAGAACGGGTGATAGCTCGGCACGGGGACGATTACATCGGAGCCCTGCGGCGTCAATTCGTCAATGGCCGCTGCCACGCCTTTAACGACATCGGGTACTAGTCGCACCCATGCCGGGTCGATCTGCCAACCGAAGCGGCGATCCAGGAAGCCCGCTAGAGCCTTCTGTACCGAACCATTGCGGCGCTCGTAGCCGAAGTACTCGCGATCCACGCCCGCCTGGATGGCCTGCTTGACGGCGGGACAGGTGTCGAAATCGGTTTCGGCGACCCACAGGGGCAGTACGTCCTCGTCGTAGACGGTCCACTTCATTGTGCCGCGGGCGCGGAGAGTGTCGACGTCGTGGAAGGTGACGTCGTTGGGGGAGTGTGGGGAGCCCTGAGAGCCATTCTGGGGATCGGTGTTTGAGGAGGAAGCGTTCATGGCTATCCACCCTAGCACTCTAGACCGAGCTGTCTAGTATGGTTCTTGTTTTGCTAGCTAATTGTTCGGGTAGAGCTCCGGATAATCCTCACGGATATCCCGGTAAGCATCTTCGGCTACCTCACAGGTCACCTCACCGCGAGCAGACGCATCCGTATCGAAGCGCCGCACGTTTCGCTTCTTCCCATAGGTCTCCCACTCCGGATCCTCTCCGCGGGCGAAGCGCGCGACGATCCCGTGAAACTCCGTTGCCAGCGGTTGCAAGCGCTCGGGCGCGGATTCGCCGCAGAAATGCTTCACGGCTTTCGGGGAGACGTTGAGGGCGTCAAAAACCAAAGGCAGATCCGCGCAATGCCATGCCGATTGGCTCCCGTGAAACTCATAGGCCCAGGTCGTGTCGTGCTTCGCCTCCATGATCGCTACGGCCCAGCGCTTAATCATCGAATCCCCGATGGCCATGCCCATCGGATGCGGTGACGCCCATCGCGCCCGTGCCTGCAACGCTCGCTCAAAATAAAGAGCCACGAGCTTGGCAGCTTGCCGCACCAGCGGGTTCTTGGAACGCAACCTTCTGTCGACCGTACGGGCAGTGGGCATTTGCACAAACTCCTCGCGCAAGGTGCCGATCAAAAGGGGGATATCGCGCATCGCCTCGGGACGGAAGGGGTATGGTCCCACAGCGCAGTCCGTGCCGTAGATCCGGGCATATCTACGGTATGCACGCTGCAATTGGGCAGAGGAAAGCCCGCCGAGGTGTTTCCTGGTCAGCGGGCCCCCGAGAACCGCTCGCGCCACATGTTCGCGGCGTGGCCAACCTACCCGTGGAAAGCCTGGGCTTAGGATCACGGCTCGATGCACTAGGTTGGTCGTGCGGGAGTTGCATAAGGTCCACGCTGCCAGTGCTCCGCCGGCGGACTGTCCCATCAAGGTCACTTGATTTGGATCACCCCCGAATGCAGAGATGTTGCTACGCACCCACTGCAAGGCGGCGACGATGTCCTCTGCCCCGCGGTAGTACTCCGGTTCGGTATTCGGGTCCGCAAAACCATCCACGTCGGCCGGGTGATCCTCGTCCAGTAGTGGCAAAAAGCCCTCCAGCCGGTAGCGGTAGTTCACGCTGACGAAAACACAACCATCCTCGGCAAAGCGAATTCCCTGGTACCACGGGTCATCAGCGTGCCCTTGCTCATAGCGACCACCGTGGATAAACACGATGACGGGCATGTTCGCGGTGGAACCAGGGGCGCTGGCCGGACAGGAGATAGATAGGGATTGGCGGGTTGAGGTGGTGGAGGAATGGGCGTCTAAAAAAGAAAAAGAAGGGGCAGTACCCGGTGGGGCGAAACGATCGCTTGCTGCATAGGGGATGGCTTGGAAGCGCAAGATGGAACCGACCCCGGAGTCAATGGCATAGCCGCGCACGGTGCCTTGATTGATGGCCACATCAACGTAATCCATGGCCTCCAGGTTAGAGTGGGAGACCATGGATTACCTCCAAAACGCTTCCGAACTGCCATATGAATTGCCGGACTTTGCAGCCATCAACCTCGCCGAGCTGGTGCCTGCCTTCCGAACCGCGCTGGACGACCATGCGGCGGAAATCGCAGCTATAGCGGATAACCCCGAGGAACCCACGTGGGAAAACACCGCGGAGGCATGGGAGGCATCTGGCCAGATGCTGCAGCGCGTGCTGGCCATCGCATTCAACTATGCAGGCACGAATGCCACCGACGAAGTGCGCGAGATCGAAGCGACGATAAGCCCCGAGTTGGCACGGCACTTCAGCGAAATCTGGCTGAACCGGAAGCTATGGGAGCGTATGTGCGCTTTGCCGACGCAGCCAGAAGGTAGCGAAGAAGAGGCTCTGCTGCGCGAGTTGAAAAAGCGCTTTATCCGCGGCGGCGCAGAACTAGACGACGAACAGCGCGCAACTCTGCGGGACATTGATACAAAGCTGGCCGAGCTGACCACTTCCTTTGGCGCGCAGCTCCAGACCGCCACTGAGTCAGCGGCGGTGCTGCTGACAGATGAGGCCGAAGTTGCGGGACTCAGCGCGGCGGATAAGGAGTACTTTGCCAAGGCTGCTGCCGAACGCGGGGAAGAGGGCTGGCTAATTCGCCTGGGGCTGCCGAGTGTCCAGCCAGTGCTGGAATCTCTCGATAACCCAGCAGCGCGCGCAAAGGTGCACGAAGCATCACTGAATCGCGCAGCCGGTAGCGGTAACGAAGGGACGCTACTGCAGATTGTTCGCCTGCGCGCCCAGCGTGCCGAACTATTGGGGTTCGCCAACCACGCAGAGTTCGTCGCCGCAGCAGAAACCGCAGGAAGCCTGGCCGCGGTCGAGGAGTTGCTCAACCAAGTGACGCCCGCTGCTGTGGCGAATGCTCAGGGTGAGTTCAAGCGAGCCGCAGACAAGATGGCTGTAGACACCATGGCCATCAGCGAAGCGGAAGGCGCGGCACACAGCGCGAACACAACGGGGCTCGGCGGAGCCGACTGGCCGTATTGGGATGCCAAGCTGCGCGCCGAGGAACTCGCCGTGGACGAAGCGGAGCTGAAGAAATACTTCCCGCTGGAGCAGGTGCTGGTGGACGGGGCCTTCTTCGCAGCCAAGCGTCTCTACGGCATCGACGTGCGCGAACGCCCCGACCTGGCCGGTTACGCGCCGGGTGTGCAGGTGTGGGAGGTTACAGAGGGCACAGAAGACACAACGGACACAGACGCGCCTGTTGGCATCGGCTTGTTGCTCACTGACATGTACGCCCGTCCCACGAAACGCGGCGGCGCGTGGATGAACTCTTTTGTTGAGCAGTCCAACCTGCTTGGCCAGGCTCCGGTGGTGGTCAATGTTATGAACATTGCCGAGCCCGCCGAAGGCGAGCAAGCACTGCTGACTCTGGACGAGGTGCAAACCGTGTTCCACGAGTTCGGCCACGCCCTGCACGGGTTGCTGTCCGACGTGCGTTACCCCACCCTCTCTGGCACGAACGTGCCCCGCGACTTTGTGGAATTTCCCAGCCAGATCAACGAGAACTGGGCTCTGGAGCCTGCCGTGCTGCGCAACTACGCCCGCCACGTGGACACCGGGGAGGTCATCAGCGACGAGTTCGTCGCTGCCATCCGCGCACAGGCCAAGTGGGGGCAGGGCATGGCCACGACCGAGTTCCTGGCTGCCTGCTGGCTGGATCTGGCTTGGCACAAGCTCTCCGCAGCGGAGGCGGAAAAGCTTGCCGCCACCGATGATGCATCTGCACAGGTTGAATCCTTCGAGGCCGAAGCGTTGGAAAATGCTGGGGTGGATGTCAACGGAGCCCTTGCCCCGCGCTATCGTTCCACCTACTTCAACCACATTTTCGCTGGTGGCTACTCGGCAGACTATTGGAGCTACCTCTGGGCTGAGGTGCTGGACGCGGATGGTTTCCAAGCGTTCATCGACACCGGCGCCGCGGTCGGGGAGTCCAACGCTGGGGATCACGGCGCTGGGGATGCCGACGCCACCACCGACCTCGATGCAGACGATGTCCGCTTCGCGGGCGAACGCTTCCGTCGCATCATTCTTTCGCGCGGTGCCAGCATCGACTTCGAGGATGCATTCTGGATGTTCCGTGGCCAGCAGCGAAGTGTGCAGCCGCTTCTGCAGCGCCGCGGACTGAGCCAGGGGTAGGCGTCACAAATGATGGAATGGCTGATCAACGCGCCGGTATGGATCCAAACACCGCTGGTTTTCCTGGCGCTATTCGTTGTTTGCGCGGTGCTGGCCTTAATATGGCAGATGATTGCGCTGCGGATTTTCCCCTCCAACGCGGAGGAAGATCGCGTGCACGGTGCACTTTCCCTCCGCGAATTGTGGGCAAGCCGCAGTAGCGCGCCACTGCCGACCGAGGCAGGCGGCACGACAGACGAAGAACACACTCGCAGGCAGGAGGATTAACCAGCTATGAAACACCACTCCAAGGTGCGCCAGGCTCTGGCATTGCTGCTGGTTCTACTGCTCGTAGCCTGGCTAGCAACCAGCTTCTTTTAGTCTTCACCGCGCGTAGCGGCCAGTACCTCGCGCGCCAGCGGCATGTCCGCCAGATCCTCCACCAGCACCGGATTGCCCTGCCCATCACACAGCGGCACACGCCAATTCGGGTAAAGATCCTGCGTAGTGCCCGGCTGGTTTTGTGCACGCACATCGCCGACCAAGTCCACCAAGGCCGCGTAACGCAACAGCGAAGGCGTCTGTGCAATATAGCGGTGCATGGCGCGCAGGATATAGGACACATCCGGGCGGCGTTCCCGACCGTGCCGGGGATCGTCCAACTCCTGGCGCAGCTCGTTCAGGAAGTACTCCTCGCACTCCATGCCATGGAAGGCACCGTGGCGGGCGATGGTACCCAGTACGTCGACCTGCCATGCCGCATCCTCCGCAAACTCGTCGTCCGAGCTGCGGGTTAGCACACCTAATTCCTCGCGCAGGTCGATGTGTCCGCCGCGCAGATAGCTGGCGGTGGGCGGCAGGTCGTGTGTAGTCACGGAGGTCAGGCAGGTACGGCGGTAAGCGTCTGGTGACTTCGCCCCGTTGGCGTCGCCTTCAAACCACACGATCGAAGTGCCCATCACGCCACGGCTGGCCAGGTAGTCCTGTACCCATGGCTCAAAAGTTCCCAGATCCTCACCCACGACTACAGCACCGGCGCGGTGGGCTTCCAAAACCAGCGCTCCGACCAGCGCCTCATGGTCGTAGGTGACGTAGGTACCCAGGGTGGGCGATTCCATCCGTGGGATCCACCACAGGCGGAAAAGCCCCAGAACGTGGTCGATGCGGATACCGCCGGCAGTGCGCAGGATGGTGCGCAGCATGTCGCGCCAGGGGCGGTAGCCTTCCTCCGCCAGCTTCCACGGATGCCACGGTGGCTGGGACCAGTCCTGGCCTTGTTGGTTGTAGCCATCCGGCGGCGCACCCACGCTAGCGCCCGGCGCCAGCACGTCCGCCAGAATCTGAGCGTCCGCGCCACCGGGGTGCACGCCCACGGCCAGATCGGCCATCAGGCCAATGCTCATATTTTCGGTGAGGGCATTTTGCGCGTGCAGCTCCTGCTCCTGGCAAAGCATCTGCATCCAGGCGAAGAACTCGCTGGTTAGGGCTGGATCATTAGCGGCGCGCTCGCACCAGTTCGCAAAGCCGACTATTCCTTCACCTTCTCGTTCGATGAAGCTGCGTAGTTGTTCAGCACGGTCGTCGCCGATGCCTGCGGTGTACAGCAGGTGCAGGGCCTTGATTTTGGACGCCACTACGGGGTCTCGCTCCAATAGATCAGCGGAGTGGTTGCGCTTCTTCAGCGGGGCGGCAAGCTCCGCAATTGTTGCGTGCAGCTCGGGGTGTGCAGCGTACTCCGGCGTGTTTTCTACCCGGATGTAGATCGGGTTGGTGTAGCGGCGAGTGGTAGGCAGGTAGGGGGAATCCTCCACCGGGGGAGCAGCCTCCGCCGCGTGCATGGGGTTCACCAGCACAAAGTCCGCTCCGCCGAGTTTCTGCAGGGATTCCCCCAAAGCTTCCAGAGTGCCGTAGTCGCCGACGCCCCACGCATCCTTGTCGCGCAGAGAATATAGCTGTGCCATGACACCTGTTCGCGGCGCGTCAGGCAGTTCCAGGGATTGAGGCGAAACCAGCAAGGTGGAGCGTGCCTGAGTGGATTCAGCCTGGGCGGTGATTTCGTGCCAGCCTGCGGGGAGGGCAGGCATCTGGAAGGTGGCGGTGCCGAAAGTTGTCGGGTTGGCCTCACTGCCCACTGTGATGGGATCTACCCACTCGTTGAGCTGTTCGAGGTCAATGCTCTCGCCCTCTTCGGTGTGGATTTGAACCTGTAGGGATTCGCCGTCGATGCAGTGGACATGTAGGGTGCGGGGCCGGTCTGCAATGGCGGTGATGGTGGGGGCGATCATGCGGCTATAGCGGGAGCGCAGTAGATCCTCAGTGGCGGCTTGAACTGCACTTTCGGTGAGATCCGAGGCATTCTCGGGCAGATTCAGACCTAATTCGCGCAGAGCGAAGAGAACCGTGCTGCTCGCCACCTCCACTCGCTGGCCGTTTTGGCCGATGTACCAGGTGGCTACGCCGCATTCGGCGGCCAATTCGTTGAGAATTGCATTGACGTCGGAGGCGTTTGTTCCGCCGGGTTCCACAGAGCTAGTCACATCTGCCATTGTGCAGGGTAAGAGGCGCTTCTTCCACTCTTTTTCGTAAGAACACCTAGAGGCACCTGGAGGCACCAACTGGAGGCACTAAAGGGGAAACAAGCGCGTTCGCTTATATGCGCCCCTAACTGCGCCTGTAGGTAAACCCGTCGTTGTGCCTGTAGTGTGACGGGGTATTTTTATAAAGGTTCAGCGTGATACACACCACTCATATATGGTTGTAGAAGTATTAATCACGTAGAGCGCGTGGGTTCTCCACCTCGAGATTATGCCCGCGTTTCGCGTAAAAACCCAGGTCAGGCAACTGTCAGGATATGAGCAAAGGGAGCAGCATGACGGAGTACACCTCTGAGGCCCTATATACGATCGACGAGCACGAGACCTGCCTCTCGGCAGTGCGTGATCTTGGAACACAGTCCCCAGATGGGGTGCTCTTCAAGCGTCCGCTGAACTTCGAATGGGTAGACGTTACCGTTGCCGACTTCCTGGATGATGTTTACTCCGTAGCCAAGGGTCTGGTTGCCAACGGCGTAGAAGTTGGCGATCGCGTGGTCATCATGTCCGACACCCGCTATGAGTGGACCGTTTTGGACTACGCCATCTGGGCCGCCGGTGCGATCACCGTGCCGATCTACCCCTCGTCTTCCACCTCCCAGTGTGAGTGGATTGTAGGGAACTCCGGCGCCAAGTTCGCCATTGCAGAAAAGTCCGGCCACTTCACTCGCCTGTCCACTTTCGTCAAGGATGGCGACCGTCCAGAAGGCGATACCTCCGCGCACCTTAACCGCGTGCTGGAGATCAACAGCGGTGCCATCGACATCCTCGTGAACGACGGTAAGGAAGCCGGCATCCAACAGGACGTGTTGGAGGAGCGCATTGCCAACACTCGCGATTCGGATGTCGCCTCTATCGTTTACACCTCCGGCACCACGGGTCGCCCAAAAGGCTGCAAGCTGACCCACCACAATTGGCTGGCAGAAGCCCGCGCTATCCTGACCCACCCGGTGGGTCGTGCCGCCGCATTCGGTTACCGCAAGCTGACCTTCCTGCCGCTGGCTCACGTGTTCTCTCGCGCTATGGCACACGCTGCCACCGTCGGCGGGGCAACCCAGACGCACTGGAGCGACATGAGCACCCTCGTTGCGGAGTTCCAGCGCACCAAGCCGAACCTGATCTGCTCTGTGCCGCGCATCTTTGAAAAGGTGCACGCGGGAGTGAAGTCCAAGGCCACTGAAGGTGGTGGCGTCAAGGCCAAGATCTTCAACTTCGCAGAACGCGCCGCAGTCGACTACTCGCATGCTCTCGACACCGACGAGGGGCCGACGCTAAAGCAGAAGATCAACCGCGCAATTGGCGACAAGCTGGTCTACTCCAAGGTTCGCGAGGCCATGGGCGGCGAGCTGGACTACGCCATTTCCGGCGGTTCTGCGCTCAACCCGGAACTCATGCACTTCTTCCGTGGCGTAGGCCTGAACGTTTACGAGGGCTACGGCCTGACCGAGTGCACTGCCGCTGCCTGCACCAACTTCGCCCCGGACAACATCATCGGCACCGTCGGCCGCCCGCTCGGTGGCATCACAGTGAAGATTGCCGAGGATGGCGAGGTTTTGCTGAAGGGTGACATGGTCTTCGCCGGTTACTGGGAAAACGAGGAGGCCACCGCCGAGTCCTTCGACGAGGATGGCTTCTACCGCACCGGTGACCTCGGCAAGCTGCTGCCCACCGGCCACCTAAAGATCACGGGTCGCAAGAAGGAGATCATCGTCACCGCCGGCGGCAAGAATGTCTCGCCCGGCCCGATGGAGGATATCCTGCGCTCCGCTCCGCTGATCTCCCAGGCCATGGTTGTCGGCGACGACCAGAAGTTCGTTGGCGCCTTGATTTCCTTGGACGAGGAAGCCGTCAAGAAGTGGAAGGAAAACAACGGCATTGCCGAAAACGTTTCAATCCGCGAGCTGGCAAAGAACCCGGTCCTGCGCTCCGAAATCCAGGACGCGATCAACGAGGCTAACTCCACCGTCTCCCACGCAGAAGGCATTAAGAAGTTCCGCATCGTCCACCGTGACTTCACCGAGGACAAGGACGAAGTGACCCCGTCGCTGAAGCTAAAGCGTTTCGTAGTTGCCAAGAACTTCGCCGACGATATCGCATGGATCTACAACTCAAAATAAGTTAAGAAATCCGCCCTAAGACACCGGCCACGCCTCCGCGCGCGGTCGGTGTTCGTGTTTTAAAGTTGTCTGCGGTATTAACCGAAACATGGGCTTTGACGGGCTCGGGGAGAGGAGAACGCGTGCACTACGATGCTGCCCTGCGCGTTCGCGAGCTCACCCAAAATATCTATGACATCGGTGACGAGATCGCCGACCACATCAACCATGTCTCCCAGGCCATAGCCGATTGGGATGCCGACCTGGTCGAGGATTGTCTCCTTGAATTGGAAGAGATCGTCGCGGAAGGGCGCGCCGAAGTCCGCCCTGGTCTCTCCGAACTCAACGGTCTGCGTCAGGCTTTCGTCTCTGGCGTGCGGGCGGGCAGCATGTCGGGCATCACGCGCTCCCGCACCCCGCGTACCCTCGCCAGCACTACTAGTGGAGACTATCCGCACCCCGGGCGCACGCTGAGCTTCATGCACAAAAAGCCCGGTACGTCTGCTGCGTCGGCTCGTCGTTCTTTTGATGACGCCACCACCTCCGCCGCCTCCCACTCCAGTGCCGCGCAACGTTCCTTTGGGACAGAGGATGCCGAGGTATCTGCCGACCAGGCTCCAGCGACGATGGCCTCTACCGCTTCCTGGCGCATGTGGCTGCGCGAACGAGCCGAGCACATCCGCGCGGATCTGCGTGAGGTGGAAGAGTGGGTGATCAACCAGACCCAGTGTGCTTTGGAATCGCAGTCCGTTTTGCTTCCTCAGGTGTATGTAAAGGCGGAACAGCGCACGATCGAACTGGCGGCCAAGTGGCGTGAAGTGATTGCTCGCCAACCGGAGTTGGCTGCGGGGATGCGCGGTGAAGCTCCGCCGGAGTTTTTGGAAGAACGCGCGCGAATCGAGGAGATCGTTGGCCGTCTACAGCGCCGCAAGCGCGGCACTGCTGTGTAGTTTTACCTGACCACGTGACCACTGGTGCGAGCCAAGTAGACTCGCACAACATGCACGGCCTTTATATTCACGTTCCTTTTTGCTCCACCCGCTGTGGCTACTGCGACTTCAACACCTACACGCCACAGGAACTCGGCGCGGCTGAGGGCAATACCATCCCCGGCTATTTGAATGCGTTGGAACGCGAGCTAGAGATCGCCGCTGAAGTGTGGGATTATCCCGGCGAGGTACAGACCGTATTCTTCGGTGGTGGCACGCCATCCATGCTGGGGCACGAGGGTCTGACCCGCGCACTGGACGCGGCTCGTCGCACGATCGGATTGGCGGCGGATGCTGAGGTCACTACAGAAGCCAACCCGGAATCCACCAGTCCGGAGTTCTTCGTGCAGCTGCGGGAGGCTGGCTTCAACCGCATTTCCTTAGGCATGCAGTCCGCCGTAGGACATGTACTGAAAGTGCTGGAACGCCAACACACCCCAGGGCGGCCTATTGTGGCCACACGGGAGGCTAAACAGGCGGGCTTTGAGCACATCAACCTGGACGTTATCTATGGCACTCCCACGGAGACGGATGAGGACTTAAGCCGTACCCTCGACGCGGTGCTGGAGGCTGACGTTGACCACGTTTCCGCCTATTCCCTCATTGTTGAAGACGGCACGGCCATGGCCCGGAAAGTGCGCCGTGGTGAGCTACCCGCCCCGGGCGAGGACACCCTTGCGGATCGTTATGACGCCATCGACTCCCGTCTGCGGCAGGCCGGCTTTTCCTGGTACGAGGTTTCGAACTGGGCGAAGCCAGGCGGGGAGTGCCAGCACAACCTGATCTATTGGCGTTCCGGACAGTGGTGGGGTGCAGGCCCCGGCGCCCACGGATGTGTGCAGTTGCGCGGGGAGAAGCACAGCGAGTCTGGCTTGGTGAGGCTTGTGAATGCAAAACGTCCGGCGACCTATTGGGAAGGGTTATTGGCTGAGAACGAGGGGGCGTCAACAATAAAGGACGGCCTGCCCGTGCCCGGGTCGGTAGTGACCACCGAGCGCCTAAGCAACGCAGATCTGCGTACCGAGCAGGTAATGCTGCGGCTCCGCCTGGCCGAGGGACTGGCGCTGACCGAACTGGCGGGGAGCCAGGGAAACGCCGAGTTGGAACAGGTAATCGAGCGCTATACGGGCCTGGGCCTGCTAGATAAACGCGGTGAGCGCCTAATATTGACGGATAAAGGGCGCTACCTAGCCGATGGAATCGTCACGGATATCGTGCTGGCGCTCGGGCTATAAATGCCACACAAGCTCACAGAAGGGGTGAAGAACATGTCCAGCGGAACGGAACACAGAAGAAACCAGGTGCTGCGGGCGATTGTTAGCGACTTCATCGCCTCGCACGAGCCGGTGGGTTCCAAGATGCTGGTGGATAGGCACCAGTTGGGGGTTTCCTCCGCCACGATCCGCAACGATATGGCGGTGCTGGAGGCTGAGGGGTATATCACGCAACAGCATGCCTCCTCCGGGCGCATCCCCACTGTGAAGGGGTACCGTCGTTTCGTCGACGGCATCCATGAGGTCAAGCCGCTGAGTACGCCCGAGAGGCGTGCCATCCTGGATTTCTTGGAACACGGTGTGGACCTGGAGGATGTGCTGCGCCGCAGTGTGCAGCTACTTTCGCAGCTCACCCGCCAGGTGGCGGTGGTGCAGATGCCGGATCTACGGCGCGGGCGGGTAAAGCACTGCGAGTTGGTGAAATTGGGTAGCCACCGCATTCTGCTGGTGCTGATTACCGACACGGGCCGCGTGGATCAGCGCAATGTCGACCTGGGCCAACCGATAAGCGATGACGACCTGCCACGCTTACGCGATCTGGTGAACTCCGCGATGGTGGGGCGCACCCTCGACGATGCATGCACAAACATTGCCGCCCTAGCCAGCGAAGCCAAGGGCAACAGTATGCCGGAAGAGCTGCGGGACGTGGCGCTCGTGGTGACGACCGTGCTGGTGGAGACGCTGCTGGAGCGTCCGAACGACCGCCTGATTTTGGCGGGTACCCCGAACCTTATGCGCACGTCCGAACTGAGCCCCGTGGTGGAGGCTCTGGAGGAGCAGGTCGTGGTGCTTAAACTGCTGAACAGCGTGCGCGACCTCCAGGTTCAGGTGAGTATCGGTGAGGAAAACGAAGATGAAGAACTGCGTGGCGCTTCGGTCGTTTCCGCCGGGTATGGCAACGCCAACGCGGTGCTCGGTGGCATGGGCGTGGTGGGGCCGACACATTTGGACTACTCGGGCACGATTTCCTCGGTGACAGCAGTGGCGCACTACGTCTCGCGGATTTTGAGCGAGGAGTAGGAATAGTAGACTGGTGCAGTTGGTTTAGAACAAAAGACTCAGTAAACACGCGAAAAGGACCCGCTCAACGTGGCTCGAGATTATTACGGAATCCTCGGTGTGGATCGCGACGCTACGGACGCCGAAATTAAAAAGGCGTACCGTCGCCTGGCGCGAAAGTACCACCCGGACGTTAACCCTTCGGAGGAGGCCGCGGAGAAGTTCCGTGAGATCTCCCTTGCCCAGGAGGTATTGACGGACCCGCAGAAGCGTCAGATCGTGGATGCGGGCGGTGACCCGGAGGAGCAAGGCTTTGGCCAGCCAGGTGCCGGCGGATTCGGCGGTTTCGGGGGCGGTGGCCTGGGGGACATCTTCGACGCATTCTTCGGCGGGGGTGGCCAGCGCGGGCCACGCGAGTCCCGCGTACGCCGCGGCAACGATGCTTTGGTGCGTATCGAGGCCACATTGGAGGAAATCTACTCTGGCATTGATCGCGACATCACTGTGGAGACCGCTGTGCTGTGCGATGTCTGCGATGGCACTGGTTCGGCCTCCAAGTCCGCGCCGGTGACTTGCCCCACCTGCCAGGGCGCAGGCGAGGTGATGGAACTACAGAACTCTATGCTGGGGCGCGTGCAGGTTCGTCGCGCGTGCCACCGTTGCGCCGGCACAGGCGAAATCATCAAGGACCCGTGCGAAAACTGTGCGGGGGACGGCCGCGTGCGCGACCGCCAGACCCTCAAAGTTTCCATTCCCGCTGGTATTTCCGACGGCATGCGCCTGCGCATGAGCGGCAAGGGCGAAGTAGGCCCGGGCGGCGGCCCTGCTGGCGATCTCTACGTGGAGGTGCACACTTCTGAGCACCCGTACTTCATCCGGGAGTCCGATGACCTGCACGTCAACCTGCAGGTGCCAGCTGTGGAAGCTGCACTGGGTACGTCGGTAGAGGTCAAGCTGCTGGATGACTCCATTACCACCGTCGATATCGCAGCCGGCACCCAACCGGATGCCACCATCCGCCTATCGGACAAGGGCATGCCCCACCTGCGCCGCGAGGGCCACGGGTCGCTGATCGCCCACGTGGAGGTCATGATCCCCACCGACCTGAACCACAAGCAGCGCGACCTGCTGGAAAAGCTGCGCGAAGCGAGCAACCAGCACGCCGGTGTGACCACCAAGGACGCATCAGACAGCGGGTTCTTCTCCCGCCTGCGCTCGAAGTTTGGTCGCTAACCCATGACGGACCCGGTGTTTATCCACCCCATCCCGGAGCCCGTCGCCACGGGCGATCGCTTTCGCCTGACTGGTGCGGAGGCAAAGCACGCCTCCGTTAAACGCCTGGAGGTGGGCGAGGGGTTGGTCGTCACCGATGGCACCACCCGTGCAGTTCAGGGTTCTTTTCTTGGTGACGCCACCGTGGAGGTCACCGGCATTCTCGACCTTCCCGCCCCACACCCGCGGGTGACGGTGGTGCAGGCAATTCCCAAATCCGACCGGGCGGAGTTGGCGGTGGATTTGATGGTGCAGGCGGGCGCGGATCGAATTGTGCCGTGGGCAGCCCGGCGGGCGATTGCCAAGTGGGACGGCAAGGAGGCCAAGGCGCACGCAAAGTGGGAGAATGCAGCGCGCGCAGCGGCGAAGCAGTCTCGTCGCTTGCAGATTCCAGAGGTCACCGGCCTGGTGCGCAGCCCGCAGGAGCTGGCACAACTGCTGGGACTGGCTGAGTCTGCCGTCGACTCTGCCGTGGATTCTGCAGCCACGACGCGGGTGTTGGTGCTGCATGAAGAGGCCACCGAACCGCTGCCAGCTGTGGTGCAGGCAGCGATGGCTGAAACCGGCGCCGCTGGAATTGGAATCACAGAGACCGGCTCAGTAACAGAGCTGGCTCTGGTTGTCGGTCCGGAAGGTGGTATTAGCCCGGAGGAGCTTAAAGAGTTTGCAGACTTGGGTGCGGTGCCGGTTCGCCTGGGTCCAGAGGTTCTGCGCACCGCAACAGCCGCAGCAGTAGCCCTGGGCGCCATCGGCGCTGTCACTGAGCGTTGGCGGTAGGATCTATACACATGACTCCTACAAACTCCGTGAGGTCGCCACGCCCCCGCGTAGCCAGCTCCACAGTGGAGCTAGACCCGGATTCTGTCGTAGGCGTCGCTGGCCCGGCAGATGAGAATCTGCGGGTGCTGGAGCACGCCTTTGAAGCAGACATCCTCACCCGCGGCAATCGCGTGACCATCCGGGGCGAGGCCTCCGAGGTCTCCCAAGCCCGCCGAGTGCTGCAGGAGATGATCAACCTGGTGGAACGCGGCCACGTTGTGGATCCTGCGGCCACCAAGCGCGCGATCACGCTGGTGGAAAAACAGGCTCCGGCGCTGGTTTCCAGCGGCGACATGGCTCCCATTGTCTCCTACCGTGGCAAGGCGGTGCGCCCGAAAACTCCCGGACAGCGGGAGTATGTGGAAGCCATTGATGAGGACTCCATCGTTTTCGGCATCGGCCCGGCCGGTACCGGTAAGACGTATCTGGCGATGGCCAAGGCGGTGCAGGCCCTGCAGGCCAAGGACGTTAATCGCATTATCCTGACCCGCCCGGCCGTGGAGGCAGGGGAGAAGCTAGGTTTTCTGCCCGGTACGCTGAGCGACAAAATCGACCCATACTTGCGCCCACTGCACGATGCTCTGCGGGAGATGGTGGATCCCGAGACGATCCCGCGGTTGATGGAAACAGGCGTGATTGAGGTGGCACCACTGGCCTACATGCGTGGTCGCACCCTCAATGATTCCTTCGTGGTCTTGGACGAAGCTCAGAACACCACCCCGGCGCAGATGAAGATGTTTCTCACCCGCTTGGGCTTTGGCTCCAAGATGGTTATCACCGGCGACCTCAGCCAGGTGGATCTGCCGAATCGCCAGGAGTCTGGTTTGAAGGTTGCCCGCCAGGTGCTCACCGGCGTGGATGGCGTATCGATCATTAACCTGGATTCCGACGACGTGGTGCGCCACCGGTTGGTTTCCAAGATCGTGGAGGCTTACGGCACCTACGAGATGGAAAATGAAATCTAGCAGCGGGACACACAACCACCGAGAGGCAAGCATCCATGAGCATCGAAGTTTTTAACGAATCCGGCCGGGGCGAGGTCAATGAGGAGGAACTGATCGACGTTGCTCGCTACGCACTGTGGACTCTCGACGTCCACCCTGCTGCCGAGCTATCCATCCACATAGTTGATCTTGAAACCATCGAGGACCTGCACGTTCGTTGGATGGACCTGCCCGGTCCTACCGATGTGATGAGCTTTCCTATGGACGAATTGACGCCAGGTTGGGGGCGCAAAGATGCCGCGGAACCCTCCCCGGCGATGCTGGGGGACATCATGCTGTGCCCCGACTTCGCTGAGGGACAAGCCACCCGCGCGGGTCACTCCTTGGCTCACGAGCTGGACCTCCTGACCGTCCACGGTGTGCTGCACCTGCTGGGCTTCGATCACGTCACTCCCGACGAGGAACAGAAAATGTTCGCGCTCCAGAACGAGATTCTGGCGAATTGGTACGACTCCCAGGAAGAACGCGGGGTGCATTTCGCTCCGAAACCGACGGGTGCTGGGGCGTTCCCCAGCGCGGCGGACCGCGACGATACCCAGAAATAGGAAGTTTTAGAAACTTTTAGTGATGATCGACATCCCCTTATCCATCCCCTTCGCAATCCTCGCGCTTTTCCTCGGCGGTGTGCTGTCGCTGGTGGAAACCGCTGTTTCTTCTATTTCCCCCGCACGGGTGGAAAACCTGGTGAAGGAGGATCGCGCGGGGGCGCCCAGGCTGGAGCGAGTGTTGGAGGGGCGTGCCGGGCATATCAACCTGCTCGTACTGTTGCGCACCATCTGTGAGGTATCTGGTGCGGTGCTGGCAGCCTCGGCGTGTGTGACGCTCATGGGATCGCGCAACTGGGCTTTCGCCACGGCCATTCTGATTGTCACGCTGCTGACATTCATCCTGATCGGGGTGCTTTCCCGCACCCTTGGCCGTCAAAACCCGTATACCATCAGCCTGGCCACCGCTCCGATCTTGTTGGGCGTATCCAAGCTGCTAGGGCCCATCGCCAAGCTGCTGGTGCGGACCGGTAATGTGCTGACGCCCGGTCGGGGCTTCCGCGATGGCCCCTTCGTCTCGGAAATCGAGCTGCGCGAGATGGTGGACATTGCGTCGGAACGCGGCGTGGTGGAGCTCGACGAACGGCGCATGATCCAATCCGTCTTTGATCTCGCCGACACCTCGGCGCGTTCCGTGATGGTGCCGCGACCGGAGATGGTCTGGATCGAAGCGGATAAAACGGCTGGCCAGGCCACTAGTTTGTGCGTGCGCACCGGGCTTTCCCGTCTGCCGGTGGTGGGCGAGGACGTGGATGACATTGTGGGCGTCATTTACCTCAAAGACCTCATCGCAGAGACCTATCACATGTCCGATGGCGGTAATTCCAAGCTAGTGAAGGACTGCATGCGAGCGGCAGTATTCGTGCCCGATTCCAAGAAGTTGGATGATCTGCTGGAGGACATGCAGCGCGATCAGGTGCATATCGCCATGCTGATCGACGAGTACGGTGCGGTAGCCGGGTTGATCTCCATTGAGGACATTTTGGAAGAGATCGTCGGCGAAATCACCGACGAGTACGACCTGACGGAGCAAGCTCCCATCGAACCGTTGGAGGACGGCAGCTACCGGGTACAGGCGCGCCTTTCCTTAGAGGAGCTGGAGGAACTCTTCGAGGATGTGGAGTTCAGCGAGGAACAGCACGAGGAAGTGGAAACGGTCTACGGACTCGGGGCATTTGAGCTGGGCAGGGTGCCGATTCCCGGAGCGGAAATTTCCACCGCGGGTCTGCATTTCCGCTATGAGGGTGGGCGCAATCGTCGAGGACGTGTGAAGATCCGCTCTGCAGTGGTTTACCGCGAACAGCCGGATGGAGCGGAGGGCCGCGTTGGTGAAGCTGGGGAGGGAATGGCCGTGGCGGCGTCGCACCTCAACGCCTCCCATGACGACAGCGTTAGCGATAAAGACCAGGGATAAGGGATACTTGATGACCATGAACGATCCTTATATCCCCGAAGACCCCTTCGACCCGGCTGCGGGCATGCCGGAAGGAGCTGGCGTGGCGCCGGAGGAGATGCAGGTACCGGAGGAATACCGCGCGCCGGAGGGCTTCCGCTCCGGGTTTGTGAGCTTTGTAGGCCGCCCGAACACTGGCAAGTCCACACTGACAAATGCGCTGGTGGGGGAGAAGATCGCCATCACTGCGAACCAACCGGAGACCACCCGCCACCCCATCCGTGGCATTGTGCACCGCGACGACGCACAGATCATCCTGGTGGACACCCCCGGTTTGCACCGCCCGCGCACGCTGCTTGGTGAGCGGTTGAATGAGGTGGTTAAGGAGACGTACTCGGACGTCGATGTGATTGCGATGTGCGTACCCGCGGACGAGAAGATCGGCCCCGGGGATCGCTGGATTGTGGACGCCGTACGCAATGTCGCGCCGAAAACCCCGCTGATCGGTGTGGTCACCAAGCTGGACAAGGTCTCCAAGGATCAGGTCGGTGCCCAACTGTTGGCATTGCACGAGCTTTTGGATGGGGCGGACGTAGTGCCGGTTTCCTCCACCAAGCAGGTGCAGCTAGACGTGCTTCTCGATGTGCTGCGTGACAAGCTCCCCGAGGGGCCGAAGTTCTACCCGGACGATCACGTGACCGACGATGACCGGGATACTCGCATGGCGGAGCTGATCCGCGAGGCGGCGTTGGAAGGGTTACACGACGAATTGCCGCACTCCGTGGCGGTGCAGATTGAGGAGGTCGTGCCTAATCCCCAGCGCGAAGGTGTGCTGGACGTGCACGCCGTAATCTACGTAGAGCGCGAGGGGCAGAAGTCGATCCTGCGTGGCAAGGACGGGCGGCGCCTGTCTCGCATCGTCCACCGTTCACGACTGGAGATCGTGAAGATGCTGGACCAGAACATCTACTTGGACGTGCATATCAAGGTTGCGAAGAACTGGCAGTCTGACCCGAAGCAACTGGGGCGGATGGGTTTCTAGCGTCCCGCTTGATCCTCAACTTGTTCCTCAGCGGTAGAAGCAAAATTGCGATAGCGTGAAAGCCTCGAGCGCTGAAATCTATTTTTTGGGCTCGACTTAAAACTATTTCGAATGACTTGCGCTGCGAGCTATTACCCAAGACAGCTCGCGCGCTAAGAGGAAAGGCTACTCGTGACGACTCCGTCTAACCCCTACGGCTCTGAAGGCTCCGGCAAGCACTCCGCGGACGGTGCCGCAAACAACGGCGCTGACTACAATGCGCCTGGACAGGATCAGACTCAGGATCTTGGCCAGGGCGGTCAGATCTACGGCCAGGACTACGGCCAGCCATTTGGGCAGGATTCCACCCAGGCATATCCACAGGGTTCCTACGAGCAGAGTGTACCGGGCGCCTATGACCAGTACGGTCAGCAAAATCCGCAGGGTGGATTCGGCCAGGACTCGAATGCAAATAACTGGGCCGTTTACCCGAACCAGACCATCGCGAACTCGACAGGTGCCGACAAGGACGGATTCTTCTCCGCACTATTTGATTTCAGCTTTACTCGCTATGTCACCCCATCCGTCGTGAAGGTGCTGTACACCCTGCTGATGATCGTCGTCGGCCTGTTCGTGGTGCTGGCCATCATTGGTCTCCTGGCCGCTATGGCCCAGGATTCCTCGTCGATCCTCCTCGTGATCATTGCACTGCCGCTGGTTATCCTTGGTGCCATTGCCTGGCTGGCGTTCTACCGCGTCGGACTGGAGGTCGCCGTTTCCATCATCCGTACTGCACAGTCGGTGCAGTCCATCGACGAGCGGCAGGCGCGTAACTCCACCATCGGGAGCTAGCAGATGAAGAACGAATCCTTCTTTTCCGCACTCTTCGACCTGGGGTTTACTAAATACGCATCCAAGTCGTTCATCCGAGTTCTGTACATCATCGCAATCGTCATTGTCGTATTGTGGGTGGTGTTGGCACTGCTGACCACGTGGACAGACATTGTCCCCTCCTCGACTGCGGGGCAGGAAATGAACTTTGAGGATACTGGCACGAATGGCGACACGGATTCCGAGAATTCCGGCGGGCTTCTCGTAGTTCAGAATCTCGTCAGAACCGCAATCATTTTCGTCCAAGCGCTGATCAACCTTGCGGTTATCCGCATGACGCTGGAGATTGTCATCGCACTGGTCAACACGGCTGCCGCTTGGGGTCGCATCAAGCAGCGGGGTCTGCCGGCCTAACGCTATACTTGCTCTTTATGAGTAGAAGGTCTCGTCCCAGCTTTCGGGACGAGGCCTTTGTGCTTCGCACATACAAATTGGGTGAGGCCGACCTGATCCTCGTTCTGCTGACAAAGGAACACGGCCTGGTACGCGCTGTAGCGAAGGGAATCCGTAAAACTCGCTCCCGTTTCGGTGCCCGGCTGGATCGCTTTTCCCGCGTTGATGTGCAAATTTACCCCGGGCGCACGCTGGCAAACATCACCGACGCCGAGACCGTCGCCACCTATGCTTCGCCGATCGTCGCAGATGTTGATCGCTTTTACGCGGGCGCGGCGATGCTGGAGATGGCTCAGGTCTTCTCCGCTGAACCCTCTTCGTCAGACTCGATCTTTGTGCTTTTGGACGCCGCACTCCAGCAGCTCACTACCTCCGATCTACCTCCAATTTGCGTAGCCGACGAGTTCGTTTTGCACGGGCTTGAGATCGCCGGTTGGGAACCCAGCTTGGTCGACTGTGCGCAGTGCGGGAAGCGTGGACCCCACCGGGCATTCCATCCTGCGGCAGGAGGCGCGGTGTGCGTGACCTGCAGACCTCCAGGCGCGTTCACGCCTCCCTCGGCGGCGGTACACCTGCTGTGGCTACTGAAAAAGGGGCGTCACGACCAAGCAGCCCAAGAAATCCGCAACCAGCAGGCGCAGGACATCGCCGCACAATCGCATCGTTTGCTGCTGGCTCATGTCCGCCAACAACTCGAGGTCAGCTGCCCGGCATTTGCAGCACTATAGAAACGCTCGCCTCAGATGGGCGGCTAGGGTTGGGGCTCGCATTGGATTTGCGGGGCTAGGGCAGGGGAAAGCTGTGTGGCAAAATGGTACAGGTGAGTAGCACCGAGTATCCGCATGTCGATCGCTCCGAGATTCCACAGGAGCTCCGCCCGAAGCACATCGCATTGGTGATGGACGGCAATGGGCGCTGGGCACAGGAGCGTGGCATGCCCCGCACCGAGGGGCATCGTCGAGGCGAAGGCGTTTTAATGTCTCTGGTGGAGGAATGCATTGAGCTGGGGGTGGACTATTTGTCTGCCTATGCTTTCTCCACGGAGAACTGGCGCCGGTCGGCCGATGAGGTTCGTTTCTTGATGGGGTTCAACCGGGATGTGCTGCGGAGGCAGCGTGACTACCTCAACAACCTGGGCGTGCGGATTCGCTGGGTGGGGCGACGCCCGCGCCTGTGGCGCACAGTGATTTCGGAGTTGGAACAGGCCGAGGAGCTGACGAAGAATAACACGACCATGACCCTGGGCATGTGCGTGAACTACGGCGGCCGTGCGGAGATTGCGGATGCCGCCCGGCTGATCGCCGAAGACGTGAAGTCGGGGAAACTAAAGCCCCGCCAGATTAACGAGAAGACATTCGCACGGTATCTGGACGAACCCGACATGCCGGATGTGGATCTGTTCCTGCGCCCGTCGGGGGAGATGCGTACCTCGAACTTCCTACCCTGGCAGTCCACCTACGCAGAGATGGTGTACCAGGATGTGCTATTCCCCGATTACACGCCCAACCATTTGCGTGCGGCGGTGTTGGAGTTCGCCAAGCGCGACCGACGCTTCGGGGGAGTGAAGTGAACGCCATGAACGAGGTGAACGGTAATGGTGATGCGAGCGGTAATGGTGATGCGAACGGTACAGGTGAAGAAATGGCGGGACAGCCGCAACCGACGAAGCGGCAGATCGCGCGCTGGCAGCAATACCTAGCCAACGAGCGCGCCGAGGGTGCTGTGTACCGCGAATTGGCACGCAAACGGACCGGCGAGGAACGCGAGATTCTGCTTGGCCTGGCAGAAGCTGAGGCCCGCCACGAGGCATATTGGAAGAATCGCCTGGGCGAGTACGTGGGGCTGCCGCGTAAAGCCAGCTTGGATACACGCATGAAGGCGTGGATGGCCAGACGCTTCGGCTCTGTGTTCGTGTTGGCTCTGATGCAGTCGTCCGAACAGCGTAATGAGTACGTGTCCGATAAAGATGCTTCCGACCAGTTGGCTGCTGATGAAGCGATTCACGCGGAGGTCGTCCGGGGCCTGGCGGCGCGCGGTCGCGCCCGCATGTCAGGTGATTTCCGGGCGGCGATTTTTGGTGCCAATGACGGCCTGGTCTCGAACTTGGCCCTGGTGCTGGGCATGGTCGGTACAGGTGGATCGTCTCACCTGGTGTTGGTCACGGGTATCGCGGGTCTGTTGGCCGGTGCCTTGTCGATGGCAGCGGGTGAGTACGTCTCGGTGACATCCCAAAAGGAGCTGCTGGGTGCCAATGCTCCGGATCCCAATGCCAGCCGTTCACTGCCGAACTTGGACGTGAACCAGAACGAACTGGCGCTGGTATACCGGGCGCGCGGCATGAGTGAGGAAGAAGCCGCCACCCGTGCGCGCCGGGTTTTTGATTCAATCTTGGAGACGAATAAGCCAGTCGGCGAGCAGCCTTTCGACGCCGAGAAGGGTAGCGTCGTGTACGGCGATCATGAGGAAGGCGGGTCGGGCTTATCCGCTGCGATATCCAGCTTCCTGTGTTTCGCAGTCGGTGCCTTGATCCCAGTGCTGCCGTATATCTTCGGCATGTCTGGCTCGGCTGCGGCGATCGTAGCTTGTGTGGTGGTGGGGCTTGCCCTGATGTTCACCGGGTCTTTGGTGGGCTTGCTATCTGGCGTGGAGCCGGGGCGGCGCGCGCTGCGTCAGCTGCTGATCGGTTTCGGCGCTGCCGGGGCGACGTACCTGCTTGGCTCGCTTTTTAACGTCTAGTTCTTTTGGGCGGCTTTCTTCTGGCAGTCGCCGCACAGGCCGAAGATCTCGGCGGTGTGGCCGGACTTTTCGTAGCCGAACTTCCTGGCGGTTTCCGCAGCCCACTCCTCGACGGGGCCTCCGTCGATTTCCACGGTGCGCCGGCACGAGGTGCACACCAGGTGATGGTGGTGATCGTCAGTGGCGCAGGCGCGGTATAGGGTCTCACCGGAATCATCGTGCAATGTGTCGATGGCACCCGCATCTGCCATTTGCTGCAGCGTACGGTAGACGGTGGTCAGACCAACCTTGTGTTCCTGGTCGACCAATTTTTGGTGGATATCCTGGGCGCTGCTGAAGGTTGTGAGCCCTTCGAGGATCTCCGCGACCGCGCGTCGCTGGCGGGTGTTGCGCTGGCCGATTTTGGGAAGCTTATTGGTCACTGGCGTGCTCACGATGAGCTGGCTCCTTAGGTGGGAGTGAGTTTTAGGTACGGGAACTGCTCTGCGATATCTATCCAGACTAGGTACTTTGAGTGCAGTTTTCAATAAGTTTTCGATAAGTGGTTTTCGTGTGAGCGTATATTTGATGGGAAAGGGGGGGAAACGCGCCCTAAAATAATGTCTAAGCAATGTCTTTCAGACGCTTGACTTTCGGTAAACCCAAGGGCTAGATTTGAGGCAGTTCCCTTGGGAGCGCGTAATCCCCCCCCTCGCAGCTCCCTGCTAATGGGAACCAGGCCCCATTCTCTTTATGAGGACAGCGTGGCCGGAACCCGCGGTCATTACCCCCCCTAAACCGCGGGTTCTTTTTTATTTTCTGAAACACCTCCCGAATACAGCTTGAGGCGTGCTACCCCCGAGCGTTGGCTTTCGCCTGGGACAGGCTAAGATGTGGGGCACGACAGCTGTAAAGCTGAACCTTCACATTCCGAAGCCCATCCCGACTAAGGAGACACGCCAACCATGGCAAGCACCATTGATTCCGTCGTCAACCTAGCCAAGCGCAGGGGTCTGGTGTATCCCTGCGGCGAGATCTACGGCGGAACCCGCTCCGCCTGGGATTATGGCCCGCTTGGCGTGGAGCTGAAGGAGAACATCAAGCGTCAGTGGTGGCGCCACATGGTCACCTCCCGTCGCGACGTTGTCGGCCTGGATTCTTCCGTGATCCTGCCTAAGCGCGTGTGGGAAGTGTCCGGGCACGTTGAAGTATTTACAGATCCGCTGGTCGAGTCGTTGCACACCCACAAGCGCTACCGTGCTGACCACCTACTGGAGGCCTATGAGGAGAAGCACGGCCACCCACCGGAGAACGGCCTGGCCGACATTAACGACCCGGAGACCGGCCAGCCTGGCGCGTGGACCGAGCCGAAGGCGTTCTCTGGTCTGCTGAAGACCTTCCTGGGGCCGGTGGACGACGAGGAAGGCCTGCACTACCTGCGCCCGGAGACTGCACAGGGTATCTTCACGAACTTCAAGAATGTGATGACGACCTCTCGTCAGAAGCCACCTTTCGGCATCGCGCAGGTCGGAAAGTCTTTCCGTAACGAGATCACCCCAGGTAACTTCATCTTCCGCACCCGCGAGTTCGAGCAGATGGAGATGGAGTTCTTCGTCAAGCCGGGCGAGGACGAAGAGTGGCACCAGTACTGGATCGATGACCGCCACCAGTGGTACATCGACTTGGGGATCAACCCCGACAACCTGCGCCTATATGAGCACCCGAAGGAAAAGCTCTCCCACTACTCCAAGCGCACCGTCGACGTGGAGTACGCATTCCATTTCAACGGCTCCAAGTGGGGCGAGCTCGAAGGCGTGGCCAACCGCACCGACTACGATCTGCGTGTTCACTCCGAAGGCTCGGGCGAGGACCTCAGCTTCTACGATCAGAATGCAGAAGAGCGTTGGATCCCGTACACCATCGAGCCTGCCGCCGGCCTGGGTCGTGCGATGATGGCCTTCCTTGTTGACGCCTACACGGAGGAAGAAGTACCGAATGCGAAGGGCGGAACCGACACCCGCACGGTACTGAAGCTGGATCGTCGTCTGTCTCCCGTAAAGATCGCCGTTCTGCCTTTGTCCAAGAAGGAGACGCTGACGCCGACTGCTGAGAAGCTGGCTGATCAGCTGCGCGGCTTCTGGAATGTCGACTACGACACCTCCGGCGCAATTGGCCGTCGCTACCGCCGCCAGGATGAGATCGGCACCCCGTTCTGCGTCACCGTCGACTTCGACACCTTGGAGGATAATGCGGTGACCGTTCGCGAGCGCGACACAATGGAGCAGGAGCGCATCAAGATCGAAGACCTGCAGAGCTACTTCGCTGAGCGCCTGGCGGGCTGCTAAATATGTCGAGTGATATTCGCTGGGGGCTGCCGAGCGACGGGCATACATTCCCCATCTATGAAGGTCCTAGCAACGACCTGGTGAAGGTGGCGGAGTACGCCGACGAGCGAGGAGTTGCGAACATCCGTTTCGGCGGTGACACGTGGCAGCTGCACGGCCCGGATGATCGCGGTGGCAAAGACGGCCATGATGCAAAAGCCCGGGCTGGTGAAGGTAGCCACGACGCCGAAGATGCGGGCAAGGTTGCAGAAGGTGGCGTCAAGAAGGCAGCGACTGCCTCTGCGACGACCCAGACTGGCACCTGGACAGTGACCGGTGACGGCAAGAGCTTCGGCAAGTCGGAGCGCTATGAGGTGCAGGCGGATCGCCACCGCATTGCCATTATCGCGGAGACGAAGAAGAACTTCGTGCTCGATATTGATGGTGAGAAGGCAGGGCAGTTTTCCAGCGAAAACCGCGGCCTGCGGAACCTTCACGTGGAGTTCGAAGGGCCGGGGGAGAAGCTGCCGATTGACGTGCGAGTGTTCGTTTCCTGGGCGGCTCGGTTGTGCATGGAAACGCGGATGATTAGCTCCTCGTGGGCGGTTACGATTGCGCTGCTGCTGTGCATTCCGATTGTGGTGCTCTACTGGATTGGGTTTGTCTAAAGTACTGATCGTAAGCGCTTAATGTTTGCAAAAAGGATAGTAAGAGTTCAATTCGCGTTAATCCGCAGTTAACTATCAGAACTCGTCCTTTTTACCTCCATCAGTCAATGTGGATATGGTCTTTTACCTTGACGTTTTGGAGGAATCTTGTCGACGACAACCCAAAAAGCTGTTGCCGCGTCGCCCGACGGCATCACCCCAGTGCCGGAAGATGAGAATAATACTTGGTGGCACCTATTCTTCGGCGGCTTGATGGCCGTCACTTTGGTGACTTTTACCCTGTGGGCGCATGATTACGTTGGAGAAAACGCTAGCTTCATCGTGCTAATCACCACCATCATTTTCGCCGTCTTTATGGCGTTCAATATTGGTGGTAACGACGTGGCGAACTCCTTCGGTACTTCCGTGGGTGCGGGCACCTTGAGCATGAAACAGGCTCTTGTCGTGGCCGCTATCTTCGAGGTTTCCGGCGCTGTCCTGGCTGGTGGCGAGGTGACGGATACAGTTCGTTCCGGCATTGTCGACTTGGGGGCGATCGACAACCTTGAGCCGATGAACTTCGCCTACATCATGATGGCCTCGCTGCTGGGCGCTGCTGTATGGCTGCTGGTTGCTACCCGCATGGGGTGGCCGGTGTCCACTACTCACTCCATTGTCGGAGGTATCGTTGGCGCTGCCTTGACTGTTGGTTTCATTACGGGCACTGGTGGATGGTCCATGGTTCAGTGGGGTGCGGTTGGCAAGATCGCAATCTCCTGGGTTCTGTCCCCGGCGCTTGGTGGCATTGTTGCATATCTTCTCTACGGCGCAATTAAGCGCGGCATTCTTGTTTACAACGAGCTGGCTGATCAGCGCCTCGATGAGATCAAGAAGGAAAAGAAGGAGCTGAACATTCAGCATAAGCTGGCCTTCGGACAGCTGAGCGAAGATGAGCGACTGGCTCTTACCGATGCGATGATCCGTGACTCGACGACGATGCGCGAGCAGGGCTTTACAGAGGATGATCTGGAGTCCGACTACTACAAGAAGCTGCACCGCATCAATAAGTCTGCGGAAGAAGTCGAGGCGCACCACGCCTTGGACACTTGGGTGCCACTGCTGGCCGCTGGCGGTTCCATCATTATTTCCGCGATGCTGCTGTTTAAGGGCCTGAAGAACATGAACCTGGAGCTGTCCAGCTTGGGCAACTTCCTGATCATGGGCATGGTTGCAGCTGTTGTTTGGATGGCTGTCTACATCTTCTCGCGCACTCTCAAGAAGCATGCTCTGAGCCGTTCTACATTCCTTCTGTTCAGCTGGATGCAGGTGTTCACCGCATCTGCCTTTGCTTTCAGCCACGGATCCAACGACATTGCTAATGCGCTTGGGCCGTTCGTTGCAGTGCTGGACGTGCTGAAGACGAACACCATTTCTGAGGAATCTGGCGTGGCTTTGCCAGTCATGGTTGCCATGGGTGTCGCCTTGATTGTCGGACTGTGGTTCATCGGGCGATTCGTTATCCGCACTGTTGGTTCCGGCCTGACCAAGATGCACCCGGCCTCTGGTTTTGCTGCAGAGCTGTCTGCAGCTGCCGTGGTGATGGGCGCATCCGTCCTGGGGCTGCCGGTTTCCTCCACTCACATTCTGATCGGTGCTGTCCTGGGCGTTGGCCTGGTCAACAAGGACGCCAACTGGGGCCTGATGAAGCCCATCGCTCTGGCTTGGGTAATCACCCTTCCGGCTGCTGCAATTATCGCCAGCGGTACTGTTTCCGTGCTGCGCGTGGTGTTCTAGCGAGCTACTGTTTGGGATTAGTTTTCAGGGGCGCGTCCTGCGGGGCGCGCCTTTGTGCTGTGTGGCGGAAGGCTGTGCTGTGTGGCTGAAGGCTGCGCGGTGTGGTGTGCAGTCTGTGCGGTTTGGAAGGCTGGGGGGCTGTGTGAGGGGAAATGTCGCTAGATCGGGAATCTGAAAATTTGAATCCAGGTTCTATTTTTCGACCAACTCGCTGACCTGCTGTCTTCTTTGGGTGAAAATGATTCGCAATAACAGATTCCCGATCTAGCGACATTTGGGAATATTGACCCGGCAGCATTCCGCCTCGCCCGTTCCTGAAGGGGTTAATGGGACAAAAATTTATCTGAGTGACCTGGTGCGAGCGGGGACCTTGGGCAGGAGGCGCCAGCCCCATCCAGTTAGAAGCTGGAAGAGCCGCTGCCTCCGAAATCACCGCCACCGAAGCCGCCCCCGCCGCCGAAACCGCCACCAAAGCCGCCACCGAAACCGCCGCCGAAACCACCGTTTCCGCTCAGCAGCGAGCCCAGAACCATACCGGTCACAAAGTTGCCGCTGCCTCCGCTGCCATAGCCGCCGAAGCCCCCACCATTGCGCCTATTGAAGTCATTCACGTCCTTCCGCGCCTGGCGAGTTGCCTGTTGTGCCAGCTGGCTTGCCCGCTGGGCTTCACGCAGTGCATGCTTCGGATCCTCCGCACGCAACCGCGTCGCCTCATCCAAGGCAGTTCGTGCTGCCTGCGCGGACGTGCGCGTATCCACGCCAATAATTCGCCGGCGGTTGCGGATCAAATCCTCCACGCCCTCCAACCGCTGCGATGCATCCATGATCGTCCGGTCCACCAGATCCACAGTCCGGTTAAAGTCATCGGCCTTGCCGCGCGCTTCGTCCAGTTGAATATCCAGCGCACCATCAGCTTCCAACAGCTCGGAGTAGCACCCCAGCGGATCAGTCGACCCATAAGATCGCGCCTTCTCCAGAGCCGCACGTGCCTGTCCCACAGCCGACTGCAATCCTGCCCGGTCTATCTCCGCACCGGACTTCTCCAGCTGGCGGGCCTCGTCAATCTCGCCTTCCACCTCGGTAATCAGTGCCGGCAGGTTAGATTGTGCCGACCGCAGGTGCTCTTCCGCACGCTCTACCGCCAGCAGCTGCGAATCCGCCTGCTGCAAAGCCATCCGCGCCGCTCCCAGCGCGTCGATCAGACCGCCCTGCTGGCCAGCGGGCTTATCCAGCAAACCCCGTGCAGTGTCGATCGCCTTTTCGGCTTCCGCGACTTCGTCCTCGGCAATG
Organism: Corynebacterium sp. 22-2729; assembly: GCF_053479475.1. Classification (NCBI taxonomy): domain Bacteria; kingdom Bacillati; phylum Actinomycetota; class Actinomycetes; order Mycobacteriales; family Corynebacteriaceae; genus Corynebacterium; species Corynebacterium sp. 22-2729. The sequence continues at coordinate 83,164 of NZ_JBRBCA010000002.1, read as the reverse complement.
TCCGGGTTGTGGCGCACGGATTCCAGCAGCTCCGGGTCCACCCGCGTCTCAACGTCAGTGAGAATCTGCCGGGCATTGGGAATGCGATTGTGCAGGCTAATGCTGGTCTGGGTTAGCTTATCCACGAGCTCCGGCGCGTTCATCAGCTTCTGGCGCAGTTCGGCATACTTGGCGGCCTGCGCATCCAGATTGTCGTCGGCCTGCCCACAGCTAGAGACAATCTCGATCAGCAGATCGCGTTCCTCTGGCTCCGTCGACACCAGCCCGGAGCGCAGCCGCTCGTGAATGCTATACGCCTTGTTCAGTGTCGAGCGGCTGTGCTTCAGAGCTTTCTCCAGCTCGCGGGTCCGCTCCTCACCGAACTCGCCACGGGCCACGGAAAGCTCCTCTTCACCCTTGCGAATGGATTCATCGGTGCTGGTCAGCTCTTCTTCCGCTAGTTCGCGCAGTACTTCCGTGGGCTGCTTGTACAGGTCGTCGATGTTGCCCGGATCGATCTCGCGGGCTGTCTCCAGCTGCTGGGTGTGCGTCTTCTTGCGATTGCGGCGGGTCCATAGCGCGGCCCCGGCGCCCGCGCCAACTACACCGGCTGCTCCGGCGCCGATCCATACTTTCGTTGCCGTGGACGTCTTGCCCGTCAGCTTGTCAACTGCTGCTTGCGCGCCACCGGCCCAGTCATCGTCGGCAAAGTGCTCCCGCGCCGCGCTTTGAATCTTCTCCGCGTCGCTAGTCTTCACGTCGTTTCCTGCGGCGTAGCCGACCTGTCGCGATTCCGTCGCTACGGCCAGCACAATCACATTGCCGGTGCCGTCCTGTGCGCGCAGCTGTTCGGCCATTTTCGTGATGTCACCTGATGCGCTGGGGACGAAGACTATATAGAGCTTCTTGCCGGATTTCTTGGTCGCTTCTTTTAATGACGCCGAAATGTCCGATTTTTCCTTTTCAGACAACACCCCGGACTTGTCAACAAGCTGGGATGAGAGCTCTACCTCGCTGGTGGCGGTGGCTGCTGAGGCCGAGGGGGCGTCAATAAGAAAGGAGCCAAATCCGAGCACGGCGCCGGCGGCTAGGATCGCCAGGAAACGAGTAGGGGAAAAAGTCGGTTTCATACAGCCCACCTTAACCAAAAAGACAGGGGAAACCGCGTATGGTTTTGCGCATGGCAAAAGCACGGCATCCGGCGAGGCGCGCGGTGAAGTACTTCTTTATCACGCTGCTGAGCATCATCCTGATCGCGGCGGGCGTGTGTGGAGTGACGGCCTTTCAAGTGTGGCACTTTGCCCGGTCGGATGACCGGCGACCTGCGGATACGATCTTTGTACTCGGCGCGGCGCAGTATGACGGCAATCCATCGAACTGGTTCGCCTCAAGGCTAAACCACGCAGCGAAGCTGTATGAGGAGGGAGTGGCTCCGACGATCGTCACCGTCGGCGGCAAGGCCGAGGGCGACGAATTCACCGAGGCCGAGTCAGGTAAGAACTACTTGGTGGAGAACTTCGATATCCCGGAATCGGCGGTGGTTTCGGTGGCAGAGGGGGCCGATACGCTGGCCTCCGCGAAGGCTTTCGCCGACGTGGCAAAGGAAAATGGTTGGCAGTCATCTGTAGTGGTGACAGATCCGGCGCACTCACTGCGCGCCACCCGTATGGTGCGCGACCAGGGAATGAATGCATGGGCGAGCCCGACGCGCCAGGGGCCGTCGGTGTTTACCCGCAGTTCGCAGTTCAACTCGATCCTGCACGAGACCTTAGGCATGCTTTATTACGAGGCCTTTGAGAAATAAGAAAGAAGTTATGCGTTACTCCTACAGCGATCATGACCGCCAGCGGCGGCTGCCCGATAGTCCGAAAACTCTGGGGCTGCCCGGAGCAGTGGTGGACGGGCGCGATAGCTTCGACCGCGACCGGGCGCGAGTGCTGCACTCCGCAGCGCTGCGGCGACTGGCGGATAAGACCCAGGTGGTGGGGCCGGGGTCGGGGGACACACCACGTACGAGGCTGACACACTCGCTGGAGGTGGCGCAGATTGCCCGGGGGATCGGCAAGACCCTTGGCGCAGACCCGGATCTGACGGAGCTGGCGGGCTTGAGCCATGACATCGGGCATCCGCCGTATGGCCACAATGGCGAACGCGCGCTGGATGAGGCTGCCGCCGAGTGCGGAGGCTTTGAAGGCAATGCGCAGACGCTGCGCATTCTGGCTCGGCTAGAGCCGAAGGTGCTGGAGGGCACAGATGATTCCGCGGGAGGCGCGCCCGTGTCCTACGGCCTGAACCTCACCCGCGCGAGCCTGGATGCCGCCTGCAAATACCCCTGGGGGCCGGTCGACGAGCAGGGCAACAAGCGCACTAAGTACTCCGCCTATGCGGAGGATGTGGAGACCCTAGCGTGGATCCGCGAAGGTGCTCCGGAGGGCCGGAAGTGTCTGGAAGCGCAGATCATGGATTGGTCCGACGATGTGGCGTATTCGGTGCACGACGTGGAGGATGGCATTCTTTCCCGGCGCATCAACCTAAATGTGCTGTGGGACCTGGTAGAGCTGGCGGCTCTGGCCGAAAAGGGTGCCCGTGTTTTCGGCGGCACCCCGGAGGAGCTGTTGGAGGCAGCGGATCGCTTGCGAGCCATGACCCTCGTCTCCCGCGCTGCCGATTTCGGCGGTTCGTTGCAGGATCTGGCGGCGTTGAAGGCCATGACCTCTGAGTTGGTTTCCCGCTTCGTCACTGCTGCGGTGACGGGTACGCGCCAGCAGTTCGGAGAGGGTGCGCTGGGCCGCTACGCTGCTGATCTGGTGATCCCGCAGCCCGTCCAGGCCGAGGTCACGCTGTTGAAGTCCGTCGCGGTGCTTTACGTGATGGACGAAACCCAGCATCTGGCTAACCAGCAGCGCCAGCGCGAGCGCATCTTCCGTGTCACGGACTACCTGTGGCGCGGCGGTTCGGGCGCGTTGGATCCGATGTTCTCTTCGTGGTTTGACGCCGCCTCCTCCGATCGCGAAGCTCTCCGCGTAGTCATTGACCAGGTTGCGTCGCTGACGGAATCCCGACTTGAGCGGCTGGACAAGCATGCCAGTGGGATGAGTGCGGCCTGGGCCTAGGAAGGAAGGCCAGCGTGGGCTGAGCGCCCCCCCGCTAGTCCTCTGCGTCGGGGATGGTGCAGAAGCTCTCGAAGTGGTCGGAGGTGTAGTACCACACCTCCGGATCAGTCTTGGTGCCCCCGCCGACGACGATGCGGCGCTCGCCACGGTGGTTAATCCCCGGGGTCTTCACCGTGTATTCGCGGTAGTAGCTGCTCTTCTTTTTCGGCAGCAGACCCTCGTAGTTGCCGAAGTGCTTGCCGTCGGCCTCCCCGTCGTCTGGCGGGGCGTCCTGCAAGATATCGTCGATCTGCTTCTTAGCCTCCGGTGGGAGGGCGTCGACGGTGCAGGTGTCGGCGTCGCTACTAGAGCTTTTAGCGCTGCTAGAACCGCTAGAACCGCCGTTGTCGTCCCCACCTTGAATGCCGAACCAACCAGCCGCGACGATTGCCGCGCCGACGACCGGGGTGGCGTACTTGGCCCACTTTTTGGGCAACAGCTGCTGCAAACTTCCCTGAGACATAGGGAAGAGTTTAGAGCACGCGCAGAGGCAGGCGGAGAGCGGCTGGAGCGTCGTCTGGAACCATCGGATTCTTCGGCTGCACCGGGTCGATACGACGGTAGCCCTCGGACTGCGGGGGACGCGGGTCAGCCTCGCCCTTGTTCGGCCACATGGCGGCGGCGCGTTCGGCATTGGCGGTGATGGAAAGGGAGGGGTTCACGCCCGGGTTCGCGGTAATTGCCGAACCGTCGGTAATGAACAAACTCGGGTAGCCCCACGCACGGTGATACGGGTCCACCACGCCGTGCTCAGGAGAAGAGCCGATAACGCAGCCGCCCAGGAAGTGCGCGGTCAGCGGAATATTAAAGACCTCCGACCACACGCCACCGGCCACGCCCTTCGGAAGCATCTTCGCGAGGATGCGGGTGGCGGCGTTGCCCTCTGGGATCCATGTGGGGTTGGGCTCGCCGGTGCCTTGTTCGGAGCTCAGCATGTTGAACGGGCCGACCTTGCGGAGGAACGTGCGTAGCGAGTTATCTCGGGTCTGCATCACCAGGTTGATGACGGTACGCTGCGACCACCTGTTGAGGTTAATCAGGCGCGGAATGGCTTTGTATTGCAGGAAGATCTGCTTGATGAACTCCAGGATGCGTGGCTGCAGCTTATCGCCATCGGTCATCAGGGTCTGCAGCAAGCCCATGGCGTTGGAGCCCTTGCCGTAGCGAACCGGCTCGATGTGCGTATCCGGGGCGGGGAAGTAGGACGAGGTGATGGCCACGCCCTCCGAGAAATCCGTGTCAGGGGAGTAGTCGGAGCGATTCGCACCCAGCAGTGCTTCGGAGTTTGTGCGTGTGAGGTGCCCCAGTTTCTCCGAGAGCTTCGGCAGGTTGCCATTGGCCTTCTGTCGATGCAGCAGGTTCTGGGTACCCCAAGTGCCTGCGGCTACCACAAGGTTATCGGCGGTAAACGTGCTGGTTTGGGGGTTGCGTTTGGTGATCGGCCCGGTCTGCTTGGCCTGCACGGTCCACGTGGTGCCGTCGAAGGTAATGTCGGTGACGGTGGTGCGGTCGTGCACCTTCGCCCCACCTTTTTCGGCCAGGTAGAGGTAGTTCTTCAGCAGGGTGTTTTTCGCCCCGTGACGGCAGCCGGTCATGCACTCGCCGCACTCGTGGCAGGCGGTTCTATCGGGGCCGACGCCACCAAAGTAGGGGTCAGCCACAGTCTCTCGCGGCTTACCTTTCAACCCGACCTTTTCTCCAAAGAAGACTCCGACGGGAGCCATGCGGAATGTGTGGCCCACGCCCATCTCCTCGGCTACCTTTTTGGAGTACACATCGGCGGGGGTCATGGTGGGGTTTTCCACCACGCCTAGCATCTTTTGTGCCTGCTGGTAGTAGGGGGTGAGCTCGTCTTCCCAGTCGGTGATGGTGTTCCACTGCTTGTCGTTAAAGTAGGCTTCGCCCGGTTGGTAGAGCGTGTTCGCGTAGTTCAGCGAGCCGCCGCCCACGCCCGCGCCGGCCAGGATCATGACGTCTTTGAGCAGGTGGATGCGCTGAATGCCGTACAAGCCGATGTGTGGCATCCACAGGAAGTCTTTGAGGTGCCAGGAGTTCTTGGCGAACTCCTCGTCCTTGAAACGCCGACCGGCTTCGAGGATGCCGACCTTGTATCCTTTCTCCACCAACCGCAGGGCGGTGGTGGAGCCGCCGAAGCCGGAGCCGATAACCAGCACATCGTAGTGATTGGCAGGGGTGGCGCCGCCGTTTGTTTCAGCAGAGTCGGCTGCGCCGGTGGAGTTGAGTGAGTTCGGTGCTGGGTTCGGCGTTGCATTAGTCGTCGAGCTGGACATGGTAGTCAACCATCCCTCTTCCATTTGTGTGATGTAGATCCTATTTTGATCACGTTAGCGCCACGAATAGCCGTGATGTGTTGTTTAAGAAAAATAGCTTTCCGGCGCCGGAATGCTGCCCGATCCAGGCTGTCCGGGGGTTGTACTAGCATGTGGCTATGGCTAAGGGCAGGATTCCGGAGCGGGATATCGAAGCAATTCGAGAGCAAACCCCCATCGAAGAGGTAGTGGGGGAGTATGTGCAGCTCAAACCGGGTGGCGTCGATTCCATGAAGGGCCTTAGCCCCTTTAAGGACGAAAAGACTCCCTCGTTCCACGTCCGCCCGAACCACGGCTACTTCCACTGTTTCTCCACCGACCAGGGCGGCGACGTCTTCAAGTTCCTTATGCTGATGGAACACATGTCCTTCCCCGAGGCCGTGGAGGCGTGCGCCGAGCGCATCGGCTACCGCATCAACTACGAAGGCGGCGGGCCGGGCAACCGGGAGGAGCCCGGTACGCGGCGCAGGTTGGTCGCCGCGAACAAGGCGGCCTTTGACTTCTACCGCAAGGAGTTTCTTGGTGACGCCGAAGGCGCGGATGTCGCCCGTAACTTCCTTTTGGAGCGAGGTTTCACCCTGGAACACGCCGAGCAGTTTGGCTGCGGGTATGCACCAGCCGGGTGGGATCGGCTGACCAAGCATCTGCAGCAGAAAGGCTTTTCCTTCAAGGAGATCGAGGCGGCGGGCCTGGGTCGCATGGGCAAGCGTGGCCCGATCGACCGCTTCCACCGTCGCCTGCTGTGGCCAATTCGCTCGGTCAGTGGCGATGTGATCGGCTTCGGTGCCCGCAAGCTCTTCGACGATGACAAGCTGGGCAAATACCTGAATACACCAGAGACGATGCTGTACAAGAAGTCGAAGGTGCTGTTTGGTATCGACCAGGCGAAGCGAAATATCGTGGCCAAGCACCAGGCCGTAGTGGTGGAGGGCTACACGGATGTCATGGCCATGCATGCCGCCGGGGTGGATACCGCAGTAGCTGCCTGTGGTACCGCGTTCGGTGGGGAGCACTTGGCAGCCCTGCGGAGGTTTATGCTGGACGACCAGTTCTTCCGCGGGGAGATCATTTACACCTTCGACGGTGATGAGGCCGGACAAAAGGCAGCGATGCGTGCCTTCGAGGGAGACCAGCAGTTCGCAGGCCGGAGCTATGTGACGGTCGCGCCGGGCGGGCAGGATCCATGTGATGTGCGCATCAAGCGCGGGGATGCGGCGGTGCGCGAGCTGGTGGCCTCCCGCATTCCAATGTTCGAGTTCGTGATCCGCACGCTCATCGCGGATTACGATACGGCCAGCATTGATGGCCGAGTGCACGCATTGCGGCGCATGGTGCCGGTGCTTACGGGAATTAAAGATGAGGCACTGCGCGATGAATACGCGCGCCAGGCCGCGGGCTGGGTGGGCTGGGATAACCCCAATGATGTTCTGGACGAGGTGCGCAAGGAGGCGCGAAAGTCTGGCGGACAGCGGCCAAACCTAAAGCTGAAGAAGGGCGCCGGCCAGGTTAATGGCGTGGCAGCCCAGAGTGGTACTGGCGCTGGCGGTGCAGGAAATGCAACCGGCCCCAACTTGCACGTGGTCAAGGGTATGGAGCGCCCCAATCCGAACGATGACTTTTTGGAAGGTCCGCGCGAGGTGATGAAGCTAGCTTTGCAGGAACCGCAGCTAGCTTCCACCATTTTCGACCTCATGCCCCCGGAGAGCTTTGTGCATCCGACATACGTGGCGATGGCGGAGGCGGTGGCGTCGCTCGGAGGGGCGGCGAACAACGACGGTGGGCCAGGTTGGATTGAAAAGGTCGCAACCCAGATGCAGGACCCGATGGGGGCGGCTGTGGTTTCGGAGCTGGCGGTGGAGGATCTGCATTGCCCGCCGGAACGGCTGCCCTATTACGCCGATGCGATCATGGCGCGGATGCAGGAACGCTGGGTGGGCAGCGAGATCGCGGATATGAAGTCCAGAATGCAGCGTATGCGCCCCGACCTGCAGAAAGAGGAGTACAACGCGCTGTTTGCGGATGTGATTGCACTGGAGAAATACCGCCGCTCGCTGCATGAGCGCGCGGCGGATTTCGGCGACTTTACGCGCTAGTAAAGTTACGCGCTAACGCTTCTTCTTAAAGGGGTTCTTCGGTGCTCCCTTGGGCGATTCAATGCGGTCATTTGGGTGCACATCATCCGCCTCGACGATGGTGTGGCCCTCACCCAGTGAATCGCGGGTGGAGCGGTTCAGATCGCGCACCTCGTGCATGCGCGGTTCCGGATCCAGCCGGTTGGCCAGTGCCTTACGGCCGGAACGCACAACTGCCTTGGTGATATCCGAGTTCACTGCGGTCTGATAGCCACGGCGGATCTGTTCGTAGCGACGGCGACCGGCCTTCGTGCCCATCAAGTAACCCGCGGCGGCGCCGACGACGAGCTGGATCATGTTGGCTCCTTGGAGGTTTGCGTTGGTTGCGTTAGCTAATAGCTCAAGCTTACGCGAACCCACCAAAGGCAAAGAAGCTAGTACAGTGGGTGACATGACTACAACTGTTAAAGCGGTAATTTCCCGCGCGAAAAACGAACCCGTCGAACTGACTGACATTGTGATTCCCGACCCGGGCGATAACGACGTGATCGTGCGCATCCAGGCCTGCGGCGTGTGCCACACCGACCTGGCCTACCGCGATGGCGGCATCACCGACGACTACCCATTCTTGCTGGGGCATGAGGCCGCCGGCGTGGTTGAGCAGGTCGGTGACCGCGTGACCCACGTGGAGGTCGGCGACTATGTGGTGCTGAACTGGCGCGCCGTGTGCGGCCAGTGTCGCGCCTGCAAGAAGGGCGAGCCGAAGTACTGCTTCGATACCCACAATGCCTCGAAGAAGATGACCCTGGCCGATGGCACGGAGCTAGAGGCCGCCCTGGGTATTGGAGCTTTCGCTGAAAAGACGCTGGTTCACGAAGGACAGTGCACCAAGGTGAATCCGGATGCCGATCCTGCCGTTGCGGGTCTGCTGGGATGTGGCGTCATGGCCGGCCTCGGTGCCGCAGTGAACACCGGTGAGGTCAAGCGCGGCGAATCCATCGCCGTCATCGGTGTAGGTGGCGTGGGCATGGCCGCGATCGCCGGTGCAGCCGTTGCAGGTGCGACGAAGATCATTGCTATCGATATTTCGGACGCCAAACTCGCCCGTGCCGTTGAGGAGTTCGGTGCAACCCACACGATCAACAGCTCGGAGCTTTCGGACGAAGAGCTGGTGGCGAAGGTCCAGGAGATCAACGGGGGATTCGGCGTGGACGTGGTGGTGGACGCCGTGGGCGTGCCGCAGACGTTTAAGCAGGCGTTCTACCTGCGAGACCTGGCTGGCCGTGTGGTGCTGGTGGGCGTGCCGACTCCGGAGATGACTCTGGAGCTGCCGTTCCTGGACGTGTTCAGCCACGGTGGTGCGCTGAAGTCCTCTTGGTATGGCGACTGCCTGCCGGAGCGCGACTTCCCGATGTACGTGGACCTGTACCAGGAGGGCCGCTTCCCGCTGGATCGCTTCGTGGACGAGCGCATCGGCATTGATGGGGTGGAAGAGGCCTTCGAGAAGATGAAGCAGGGCGAGGTTCTGCGTTCCGTAGTGGAGTTCAAGTAAGCCGCGCACGACGCAGCGTCAGAGACCAAGAGAGGTAAGACATGAGCGAGCAGAAGTTTGAAAACCCGCAGATCGAGCAGTTTGTGACCTCCGGGAAGTTCCGGCTAGACGGCGGCGAGTGGGACGTGGATAACAACGTCTACCTGCTTGCCGAGGGCGACCGTTGCATCGTGGTGGATCCGGCACACGACGCGCAGGCAGTGATCGACCACGTAGGCGACCGCACCGTGGAAGCGATTCTGCTGACCCATGCGCACAACGACCACTGCGAGCTGGCCCCGGAGCTGGCGCAGAAGTGGGGCGTAGAGGTCTACCTGCACCCGAACGACCAGATGCTGTGGGAGGAATCCAATGGCGATGCCCCCTTCACCCCAATCGACGCAGCGGACCCGCGCTGGGCGAATTGGGGCGTGCGCCTGTTCCACACCCCGGGGCATTCGCCGGGCTGCATTGTCGTAGAAGTTCCGGGGCGCAACGCGCTGCTATCCGGCGACACGCTGTTCAACGGTGGGCCGGGAGCAACGGGACGCAAATACTCCAGCTTCCCGACGATCATCGAATCGCTGCAGTCGACGGTGTTTAAGCTGCCGCACGATATGAAGGTGTACCCCGGCCACGGCGATACCACCACAGTGGGTGCTGAGGCCGCGCGCATCGAGGAGTACATCGAACGTGGATACTGATACCCCCTAGGGGTATACTGGGGGCATGGCTATAATAGATCTTGACATCACAGGTATGACCTGCGCTTCTTGTGCGAATCGCATTGAGAAGAAGCTAAACAAGCAGGAGGGCGTGACTGCCACCGTCAACTACGCCACCGAGAAGGCGCACATTGAAACGGGGGAGGGGGCGGCCACTGACGCGAACGCCTACATCGCCATTGTGGAGAAGCTCGGCTACGGCGGTAGCGTGCCCGCGCCGGTAGCACCCGCCGACGACCCGGCCGCCAAGGAGCTGCGCGGCCTGAAGCGCCGCCTAGTGGTCGCCATCGCGTTGGCCACCCCGGTTATCCTGCTGGCGATGATCCCGCCGCTGCAGTTCGACTACTGGCAGTGGATCAGCTTCGCCCTGGCCACCCCGGTGATCTTGTGGGCGGGCTGGCCTTTCCACAAGGCCACGTGGGTGAACCTGAAGCACGGTGCGGCGACGATGGATACCCTCATCACCGTCGGCACCTCGGCGGCCTATCTGTGGTCGCTGTATGCGCTGTTCTTCGGCCACGCTGGCGATCCCGGCATGCGCCACGGCTGGTCCATCCTGAACCACGCGGGCGACCCGATGGGGGACATCTACTTCGAGGTCGCTGCGGGCGTGGTGACGTTCGTATTGGCGGGCCGGTACTTTGAGAAGCGCTCCAAGCAGCGCGCCGGGGATGCCATCCGCGCGCTGACGGACATGGGCGCCAAGCAGGTCACCGTGCTGCGGGATGGTGGGGAAACGTTGCTCCCCATCGAGCAGCTGCAGATCGGCGACCGGTTCCTGGCCCGCCCGGGCGAGAAGATCGCCACGGACGGCCGCATCCTGGACGGCACGTCCGCCATTGATCAGTCCATGCTCACCGGCGAGTCCGTACCAGTTGACGTTGGCCCCGGCGATGAGGTCACGGGTGCCACCATCAACACCTCCGGTCGCCTAGTTGTGGAAGCCACCCATGTGGGCGAGCAGACGAAACTCGCGCAGATGGCCAAGCTGATCGACGAGGCCCAGTCTGGTAAGGCCGACGTGCAGCGCCTGGCTGATAAGGTCTCCGGCATTTTCGTTCCGATCGTCATCGTGATTGCGCTGTTAACGCTGCTGTTCGCGGGCTTCAGCAATGCGGTCGCGGTGCTGATTATCGCGTGCCCTTGCGCTCTTGGTTTAGCGACGCCCACAGCGCTCCTCGTTGGCACGGGCCGTGGAGCCGAGCAGGGCATTCTGATTCGCGGACCCGAGGTTTTGGAGGGCGCGCATGCCATCACCACCGTTGTGATGGATAAGACCGGCACGGTGACGACGGGCACGATGCGGGTAGTCGATGTGGAGCAGGCAGGCGGCAATCGCGAGGAGGTTCTGCGCGCAGCTGCGGCGGTGGAGGCGTACTCGGAGCACCCCATTGGCCGGGCCATTGCAGAGGCCGGCCGGGAGGAGTTTGGTGGCCTGCCGGAGGTCACCGGCTTTAAGAATCTGCCTGGACACGGCGTGGAGGGGACCGTAGAGAGCCAGGTGATACGGGTTGGCCGTGGGGACGAGGGGGCGTCCACAAATAAGGCAACCACAGTCAAGGTGAGCGCGGATGGGCGGGCGATCGGCACCATCAGCGTGGCCGATACAGTGCGGCCCACCAGTGCCGAAGCGGTACGGAAGATGCACGAGATGGGCTTAAAGACCGTGCTGTTGACTGGCGATAATCAGCAGGTGGCGGACGCCGTGGCGCGCGAGGTCGGCATCGACGAGGTGATCGCCGGGGTGATGCCGGAGGACAAGGTGGCGCACATCCGCTCGCTGCAGAATGTGGCGATGGTCGGCGACGGGGTGAATGATGCGGCGGCACTGGCGAGCGCGGACCTGGGAATTGCGATGGGCTCGGGTACGGACGCGGCGATTGAGGCGGCGGACATTACGGTGATGCGCGACGATCTGCTGGCCGTGGCTGATGCGCTGCGACTGGCACGAAAGACGCTGCGGACGATCAAGATGAACCTGTTCTGGGCGTTTGCCTACAACGTCGCAGCGATCCCGCTGGCCGCATTCGGGTTGCTGAACCCGATGCTGGCCGGGGCGGCGATGGCGCTATCTAGTGTGTTTGTGGTAAGCAACAGTCTGCGGCTGAAAGGATTCAAATAATGCACGGGTACTTGAGCGATAAGGAACGTTACCTGGCGCGGCTGAAGCGGATCGAAGGTCAGGTGCGCGGGCTGCAGCGGATGGTGGATGAGGAGCAGTATTGCATCGACATTCTCACGCAGGGCAGCGCGCTGCAGTCTGCGCTAAAGGGCGTGGCGCTGGGGTTGCTGGACGACCACATGAATCACTGTGTGCGGCACGCCGCGGAGGCTGGGGGAGAAGAGGCCGAGGAGAAGTTGGCGGAGGTATCCCAGGCCGTGAAGCGGTTGGTTCGGTAGGTTGCTGGGTAGGTAGGGGTTAGCAGGGGCAGGGGGCAGGGCTGCGTTACAGGTGGTCGATGGCGTACTGGGCCTGCTCCTCGGTAAAGCGTTGATGAACCTTCAGCATGTACTTGAGCTGGTCTTTCGGCAGCGGCGGACCCTGCTCGTTGATCTTGCGCGCGGCCTTTAGAGCTTGCTGGTTCCAGTCTGGGGCGAGTTTTTCGATGGACTTTTTAATCTGCTCTTCGGAGAAGCCTTGCATTTTCAATTGGAAGCGAAGCATCTTTTCGGAAGAGAAGAAATCTAGAGCCATCTGGGCGGCATCATCGGCTTCTTGCTGAGTCTTGGATTTGTCGACGGGCGGGATGAGATTCGGATCTTCCAAGTCGGTGGGAATTCCCGGAGCGCCGGACGTCGCACCGGAAGCTGCTGGAACGGCGGGAGCCGTGGAAGCAGTGGAATCCATGGCGCCACTGTTAGCTTCGGAGGTTTCGCCGTCTGTGCCACCGTCTGAGTTCTCAGTGGACGTCACAGCGGGTTTCGCCTCGCCGTCCTGGTTGTGGTCTTTCTCGTTCGTCGTGTACCAAATTGCGGCGACAGCAATGCCGATAAGGACAATGGCGCCGATGAGGAGGAAAGCGAGCTTGTTTTTAGGAGCTTTGTCGGGGGAGTTCATCTGTCTAGATTCCTGGGATTCGAAAGGGGAGTAAGGGGTCAAGTGGCGCAGGCACTTTGCCCGGCTGTAGTTAGGGATTCGCTGGGCGGGGTGTTTTGTTCCCGGTGGCTGGCTCCTTACCAACAAGTTGTACTGGTTTGGTGGTTGACTATTAGGTGATTTCCATATCATTTTGAATCAGAGCTCCACGACTACCTACCCGAATGGTGCCCTTTCATGCGGGCTTCCGATACGGCAGAAAGCGAAAAACACTCACATGTCCAGCCCCACCCAACCCCAGTTTGCAGTTCTCGACGTGGAGACGACGGGTTTCGGCAAACACGATCGGATTGTGGAGGTCGCTGTTGTTCATGTTGACGCCACAGGTTCCGTAACCAAAACCTGGTCTACCCTCATCAACCCAGAGCGGGACATCCCCAACTCGTGGGTGCATGGGATCAAGGCGGTCGACGTGGCCACAGCGCCAACGTTCGACGACATTTCCTCGGCTCTGTCGCATGAGCTGGATGGACGCATCTTCGTGGCTCACAACGCTGCCTTCGATGCGCGCATGGTGCGCCAGGAATTTGAGCGGGCTGGCATCCGCGGATTGAACCTGATCGATAATTTCGTCTGCACGATGCTTATCACCGGCCGGGTGCACCGATCGTCGGGACGTAGCTTGGACTCCGCGCTTGCCTACGCCGGCCTGAGCAACGACTGGCCCCACTCTGCGCTGGGCGATGCGATGGCGACGGCGGAACTCCTCGGCCACTACATCGCCACCGGCAATGTGCGCATCAATGGCGTACAGCCGGTGGAGGCACTGCGAGCGCTGGGAGCATCTCTGCCGGTGGCCACACCGGTGCCGCGTGGGGAAGGGCGGACACAGCCGGGCGCGTGGGTACGCGATCTCGCCTCCGGCGTGCCGTTTAAGGGCTTCCCCAACGTGGACAGCTACTTGGAGCTGCTGGAACGTGCAATGTTGGATCGGGTACTCACAACTGGCGAAATTGAGCAGTTAAAGGAATCAGCCCGGGATCTGGGAATTGGGCAAGAAGAGGCCCGCGAACTTCACGTGAACTTCGTGCGCCAGCTAGGTCTGTTGGCATGGGCTGATGGTGTGGTCACAGATGACGAGCGCATGGAGCTGGAGGGGGTAGCGGAATCCCTCGGGGTGGATCAGAGCGTTGTAGATGAGGTTCTGCAAGGGCCGGGAGTCGTTGAGCCTAAGGTACGCCAGCCAGAGGTCGAGCATGAGTCCTGCACGGAGAAATTCGCACTTAAAGCGGGCGACCGGGTGACCTTCACTGGGGCGATGGAGCTGCCGCGCGAGACGTGGGAAACTCGCGCAGTCGAAGCTGGGCTGACCGTTGGAGGAGTGACGAAAAAGTCGAAACTATTGGTCGCCGCAGACCCGGAGTCGCGAAGCGGGAAAGCCCGTAAGGCACTCGAGATCGGTGTGCCCATCGTCAACGAGGCTGCCTTCGCACGCTTGCTCGGTGAGATGGACGTGGCGGATCGTGCCTCCTCTGCGCAGGTAGATGCGGTCAGCGCCCTTCAGTGGAATTTGTATGAAGACGCGGGCGAGGGGGCGTCATTCTACGAAGAGCCTGAAGAAGCTACTTACAGCAACGAGGAAGCACCGGCGGTGGTCGTGCTGTCAGAGTTCTTTGCGAATGCGGATGCGCGCGAACAACTAATCCTGCAGGAGCGCTTCGCAGCTGTGAAGCCAAAGACACTAGATCAGTTGGGGCTCAAGATTGGCGTGACGCGTGAGCGCGTGCGGCAGATCGAAAGGGCTGTGGTGAAGCGGCTGAAGGAGGTTGCGAAGGCTGGGCCAATCGCGGAGCTGATTGAGGCGATTCGTGCCCAGGCCTACCCGGTAAGTACGCTGCAGCAGATTGTGGACAGCCACCCCGAGTTGGACGAACAGGTGGAATGGTGGGGCGCGCCCCTATGGCTGATTTTGGACCGGTTAGACGACTCCTTCCTGGTGGAGAAGGGATGGGTGTGCTTCCCGAACCTCAAGACGGCTGCGGCACGCACCAAGGAGCTGCTGCAGGAACGCACGAACGCGGAGGGCGTGGTGCGGTTGGACGAGCTGCAGACGGATCTAACCCCGGCGCTGCTGACAGAATGGCTGCGGCAGTGCGGCTACCAGGTGCTGGAGGGCCATGTGCTGACGCGCGTCGGTTCGCTCCCGGCGCGGGCAGCGGGCATCCTTTCCATCCGGGGTGTTCCAATGAGTGTGGCTGAAATCTATAAGGCCGTGGGGCAGGGGCGCACGGAGCGGTCGTTCCGCAACGCGCTGAATGCGAACGACGAGTTGATGCGCACGAGTATGGACGAGTGGGCGCTGCGACGCTGGGGTGGCGAGGAGTATTCCTCCTTGAAGGATGCCATTGGGCTGCGCGTGCAGCGAGCCGTGGCCGCCGGCGAGGCTGGTGTGCCGCTGGCCGACCTACTGGATGAGCTGCCGAAGAAGTTTGGGGTGGCCGAGAATTCGGTTCGGGTCTACGCCGCGGAGGGCGACTTTGAACTGGTTGATGGCCTAGTGATTCCCCGAGTATCGGAAAACGTGAATAATGGCACGCCCGAGGAATCTGATCGCATGTACATGCGCGATGGCCGGTGGCAGCTACTGCTGACGGTCACCCCGGATCACCTGCGTGGATCCGGTTGTCCGGTGCCGAGTGGTCTGACCGCCATGCTGGGTGTGCGCTACGGGGAGCCGCTGGAGATACCGAGTGAATTGGGCCCGCAGAAGGTCTATTGGGCGACCATGCATTCGTTGGGTTCTATTAAGCGGTTTTGTGACGCCCTTGGCTTGCAACCTGGAGACCGTGCCTGGGTTGACGTACACGAGGGGCAGTGGTTCGAGGTTCGCCGTGCTGCGGGGTTAACGGGTGCGACTGGACTGGCCGGAGTAGCGGAGTACATGGGCGAATCGCCGGAGGGAACAGAAGCGGAACTGGAGGCCCGGATTGCCCAGGCTCTGGGCTTGCGTTCAGGGGCGCCACGGCGCAAGATTCTGGCGCGTGTCCGCCACCGGGGTGCAGGTGAAGTGGTGGATGTGCTTGAGGGGCTGTGGGTGTAGTGGGGAAGTAGCAGCTTCCGCTTTGGCTATAGCTCGAACGCGAAAGCCCCAACCGCCTGCGTAGTGCAGCCGATTGGGGCTTGTTATCTGCTCCCCCAACTGGGCTCGAACCAGTGACCTTTCGATTAACAGTCGAATGCTCTGCCAACTGAGCTATAGGGGATTAAGTTGTATGAGCTTCGGGGCGAATGCCCTTGCCCTGTGCAACGAGAACATACTCTATATGCCAGTGGTGCAAACAAACAAATCGGCAGTTCAGAAGGGTAGTTAAACGCGTATAAAGCACCGAAGGTGGGGTATATGCGTGCGTGTGCAGGGCAGTGTGGTTGAATCTTCTGTGAGCGAGCCGCTTTTCGTAGAGTGGCATGGCTTTACTGGGGCTATAGCTCAGTCGGTTAGAGCCGCGGACTCATAATCCGCTGGTCGCGGGTTCGAGCCCCGCTGGCCCCACAAGATCGCATAAAAAGGGCATGCCGGAAGGGGTGCCCTGTTCGTCTGGCAGGAATGCTTGCTGCCTGGCTCTTTTCAGGTGATGTCTAATGACGCCGTCACTCCAACAAATGTCACCCTCAAAGTCGTGGCAAGGTTCGGAGTGCAACGGTGCACATTCACGAGGGCGGCCACTTCGACCCGTACGTGGAGCCGCTGTTCTCGGAGATTATTGAGGAGTAGCTGGCGTTCCTGCGAAGAGAGGTTCCGGCGGGCTGAGCTGAAGTGGGAGGAGAGGCCTAGCTGCTCCCCAGTAAGATCGTTGATTGTTTACAGCATCGTATCTAAAATGCAAAGAAATCATTAAATGAGTTAAGCGGTGAAACCGTTATGAGCAATAATAAAGAATTCGGTTTTATCATTCGGAGAATGAAAGATTTTAAAGTGGAATATTGGTCAGTTGAACCTCTCCCTTGGGCTTCTCGAAGTTCAGCCATGCCGTATTTGCCTGGCGGTGGGAATAATCAACTTAACTCCCTGCGAGTGCTGCTGACGACAATTGATGAATGCGCTGGTCTCGATACTGAGCTTGTGAAATTCGATGATGGCGTAGCTAGAACAATCAAAGATGCCGTTAAGCAGGTTTCTCCAGCAGGATTAGTTGACCGAGTGGATAAAGGGCATGTGGCCGTGAGCCGTGAAGCTGATCAGTGGCTTCATACTAACGATCCTTTCGTCCTTATAGCGCTATTCCACCGAAGAATGCGCTTTATCGGCGAACTATTGAGAGAGTTAGCTGACGGAGCTAAAACATCTGAAGAACTTCGCTTGGTAGCTTCGCAGAAGTACGATCTTCCTTGGCAAACAACGGATCAAGTCCTTCGACGGCTAATGTGGTTTTCCTCGTTGGGGGTCACAGAGTTTTACACCAATACAAGTTACGGACTGACTTCTCTTGGTGAGGATGTTCAGAAGCATTTGGTTTTAGGTTTCCCACCAAGGAGGATCGATGAGGGTAAGTCTGCAGAAGATGTGGATTTACCTGCAATCCCGGAATCAATTCTTGAAGTGCTCGAATCTTTGAATGATGCGAAACTATCGGAGCGCCGTGCCTCGCTCGGTTATATACCTCGAGGCGGAGGGGGGATGGATGCGGTTCAAGCATTGCTAAACCTGGTCAATGCTAGTTCGCCGGAAATCAGTAGAGATGATTTGTTTACATTTGCTCAAAACGAATTTCGCGTGTCAGCTAGTTCTTTTAGTGCTAGTTTAACAACATTAACAGCAGCAGGATTGATTGAGCAATGCGGATATAATCGCTTTGAGCCGACCTTGATAGGAAAATCCTGGTTGGAATCCCCTACAGCTTTCAACCTTGCGCTGATCCTGCACACCCACTTTCTTTTTGTGCTGGAGATAATTCCACTCCTTGGAGAGTACTCAAGGGCTCCAGAGCTCGCGCGCGCAGCTGTAGAGCATTATGGGTTTCAACGCGAAGATGTAGGAGGAGTTAGAACAAGACTTCAAATCCTCTCTGCCGCTGGACTTATTTTTGAGCATTCAAATTGGCGGTACAAGCCAACTTCCCTAGGTCAAAAGGTTGCATCAGTTTTTAGCTTGCAGCAGACGGAAGAGTCCTTCGCGGAGGCCTCACGCGAAGAGCCGTGTAATGAAATCAGTGGCAGGAGAGTCTTGGGGTTAGCCGAGAAGCTTATTTATGATTTGAAGGAGAGTGCGACTGATTCAGCTCATCCTGATCGCCTAGAGATGGCTGTTGCAGAGGTGTTCTCGGCACTAGGCTTTGAAACGCGTCACATTGGTGGAAGTGGCCAAACTGACGTTCTGGCGACTCTTGATGATCAAGATGGGGAGATCAAGCAGGTTGCTATCGATACAAAAGCTGCTTCAAGTGGAAAGGTTTTAGAGAATGCAATCTCGTTTGACACTCTGCGTGAACACAAACAGAAGCATAATGCGGATTTTGTAGTCGTTGTAGGGCCCAATTTTGAAGCTGGTCGGATCCAGTCCCGTGCTCGTGAGCACGGGGTACGATTACTGACAACAAATGAGTTGGCTCATATCCTGCAGCGATATAGTGAATGCCCAATATCTACTTCTGTGTTCATTGATCTTGTTACTCCAGGTGACGAATCGGCACGGCGGTTAGAGGCGCGTTGGGGTCAAAGCGAAAGACAGCTCGCGTTGATAGGGCATATTGTCGGGGCTTTGGCAGGGGAAGCTCGGGAAAAGGATGTGGTAACGGGTGGCGCACTATCTGCATCCGATATCTATTTGAAGTTGCGCGACGAAGTGGAATCTAAACCTTCTATTTCGGAGATTAAATCAGCGTTAGACTTTTTGTCGCATCCGTTCATTGAAAGTGTTGAAAAGAGGGTGGTTGGCAAGAGAGAGGATAGGTATTTCTTGATTGATACACCAAGGGTTTTGACCAAGAAACTGAACAGTTTGGTTAAATCGATTTCTCTTGTTGACTTAGAAGAATAGCCATCAATTTTTCCTTAGAAAAAGGCATACAAGATGCATTTGCGTACGTGGGGGGATTTGTGGCCCCAATCCCGGGCTAACGCCCTACAAGCTCAACCCCTCAATCCCGTGCACCGTCACGGTCTCAGAGAGCGCCACGCGACCCGGGTCCGTCTTGAACACCGGGCTGGATTCATCCGCCTGGCCGAAGGTCAGTGCCGTAACCAGCTTGTACTCCTCATCCACGCCCAGGAACTCGCGCACCGTCGGCGCCAGTAGCGAGATCATGCCCTGCGGCACACCGTGGTAGCCGTGGGCAGTCAGGGAAAGCAGGAAGTTCTCCGCATACGTTCCCTGGTCAAACGCTGCGCGAATACGGTCGCCCATCGGCGGAATAAACATCAAAGCCGAGTACGGCGCACCAAAGAAACGCAGGTTCTCGCGGACGAACTCCGTGCGCGCCTCCTTATCCTCACGCGCAATGCCCAACAGGCCGTACATCTTCGCCGCCAGCTCCTGCGAACGCTGCGGGTGCACGCCCTCGCCATAGTCAATAGTGAAGTCGGGGTTCAGACCATTGGTGTCGAACTCCTCAATCAAGGCGGCGCTCAAGTCCTTCAGCTTCTGGCCACCAATCACGTGGACATTCCACGGCTGTGTGTTGGAGTTCGAGGGCGCGGATTGGGCGTCAAGAAGAATCTCCTTGATGTCCGCCGCCGGGATAGGGTCCGGCAGGAACGCGCGAGGGGAGTGACGGTTACGTATAAATTCAGAAAAATTCATGACCGCCACCGTACGCCTCCCCGCTTCATTGAGTAGCGACCCCGCCGACTTTCATCCGGCATCGTCCCCGCTTGAAGAGCTAAAACGCCACACAATGCCGAACAAGGGTGAGCCATCTTCCTTTGATTACTTAAAAGTGATGCGCATTACTTAATATGTCTTTTATGTCTACACCCACTGTTTCCAAACCAATGATTGAACTCAAAGGAGTGAACAAGCACTTCGGCGAGTACCACGCCCTTCGGGACATCAACCTCGAAGTACCGGCAGGTCAGGTCGTCGTCATCCTCGGCCCCTCCGGATCCGGTAAGTCCACGCTGTGCCGCACCATCAACCGCCTCGAGACCATCGACGATGGCGAAATCCGCATCGACGGTGAACTGCTGCCAGAAGAAGGCAAGGACCTGGCCAAGCTCCGCGCAGAAGTTGGCATGGTGTTCCAGCAGTTCAACCTGTTCAGCCACATGACCATCCGGGACAACGTGACGCTGGCTCCCACTAAAGTCCGCAAGATCAGCAAGGAAGCCGCACGCAAGACCGCCGACGAGTTGCTGGATCGCGTGGGCATCGCAGCGCAGGCTGACAAGTACCCGGCACAGCTTTCCGGTGGCCAGCAGCAGCGCGTGGCCATCGCCCGCGCACTGGCCATGGATCCAAAGGTAATGCTCTTCGACGAGCCGACCTCCGCCCTCGACCCAGAGATGATCAACGAGGTCCTGGACGTCATGACCGACCTGGCTAAGGGCGGCATGACCATGGTGGTCGTCACCCATGAGATGAGCTTCGCACGCCGCGTGGCCGACCGCATCCTGTTCATGGCCGATGGCGCCGTCGTCGAGGACACCGACCCGGAGACCTTCTTCACGAACCCGCAATCCGATCGCGCCAAGGACTTCCTGGCGAAGATCGTGAGCCACTAGTTCGGGAAGCGAGTTTGCACATGTCTACTTTGAAAAGCGCAATCAAGCGGCTCACGGCTGCTGTGGTTGCCACCACAACGGTGGTGACGCTTGCCGCGTGTGGATCCGGTGGCGCCCGCGACCTACTGGCGGACATCGAATCCGGCCACGTTGTCCTGGGCACCAAATACGACCAACCCAACCTGGGCGAGCGCACCCCCGATAAGCAATTCGCCGGCCTGGATACCGACGTATCCCGCTACGTCGTGGAATACATCGCAAAGAAGCACGGCTGGGCCACGCCAGAAATCAAGTGGCGCGAAACCCCATCCGCGCAGCGCGAGACCCTCATCAACAACGGTGAGGTCAACATGATCACCGCGACCTACTCCATCAATAAGGGTCGCCTCAAGGCCGTCGACTTCGCCGGCCCGTACGTGGTGACCCACCAGGCGCTACTGGTACGCGAAGATTCCGGCATCAAGGGGCTCAAGGACATCGCACCGGGTACTCGCCTGTGCTCCGTATCCGGCTCCACCCCTGCACAGAAGGTGAAGGACGCACTGCCGGAAGTGCAGCTGCAGGAGTTCGACACCTACGCCGCGTGTGCAGAGGGCCTGAAGCAGGGCGTGGTGGATGCAACCACTACGGACGCGACCATTCTCGCGGGCTTCGCGCAGCGCTACCAGCAGCGCTATGGCGAAAACTACAGCGTGATCCAGCTCAAGAAGGACGACGGTAGCTACTGGACCAACGAGCGCTACGGCATCGGCCTGCCCAAGGGCGATGACGAAGCCAAGGCTGAGGTCAACGAAGCGCTGAACGAAATGCACGATTCCGGCGAGTTCCAAAAGATCGTCGCCAAGAACCTGGGCGACAACGTGGATCTCGGTGAAAAGCCGGAGATCGGCGACCTGTCGTTCGTCGATAAGAAGTAGGGAAGGAGGAACGCACTATGAACCCCGAACTATGGTCCGAGATGAAGCCCGAACTGCTACCGGCATTCTGGGTAACCATCAAGTTGACGTTCTTCTCTGCGGTGGGATCAATGATCTTCGGAATCATCCTGACCGCAATGCGCGTGAGCCCCGTGGCCATCCTGCGCAACCTGTCCGCGTGGTACATCAACATCGTTCGTAACACCCCGCTGACGTTGATCATTCTGCTGGCCTCCATGGGTCTGTACTACAACCTCGGCCTGCTGCTGGCGGTGGAGAACGATTCCTTCATCGAAAAGCAGAACTTCCGGTTGGCGGTTCTGGCCTTCGTGGCCTACACCTCCTGCTTCGTGGCCGAGTCACTACGCTCCGGCATTAATACCGTGCCCTTCGGCCAGGCCGAAGCCGCCCGTTCCCTGGGCCTTAGCTTTGGTCAGAACTTCCGCCACGTGATCTTCCCGCAGGCTCTGCGCGGCGCGATCGTGCCACTGGGCAACACTCTGATCGCGTTGACGAAGAACACCACCATCGCATCCGTGATTGGTGTGGCCGAGGCCTCCCTGTTGATGAAGACCCTGACGGAGGACTACGCCAGCGACATCCTGGTGATCTTCGGAGTCATCGCAATTGGGTTTATTATCTTGACGCTCCCCACCGGTTTGTTCTTCGGTTGGGCAGGTAAGCGATGGGCGGTGAAGCGCTAATGTCTGTACGCGCAACTGTTTTGTATGACGCCCCAGGCCCCAAGGGCCGCAGGCTCAACTCAATCCTGACCGTTATTACGGTCGTAGTAGTCGCGGCGATCCTGGTTCTAGTTGGCTTGAAGCTCAACGAGAAAGGCCAGTTCGAATCCGCAAAGTGGTCCTTCTTCCTGGAAGGATCAACCTGGACGACGTACATCATCCCCGGTTTGATCTCCACGATCGGTGCGGCCGTGGTCTCCATTGTCCTGGCTATTGCCATCGGCGCCCTGCTGGGCGTGGGGCGCCTATCCATGGCCGCCCCGGTCCGCTGGATCTGCGGCATCATCGTGGAATTCTTCCGCTCCATCCCGGTGCTGGTGCTGATGCTTTTCGCCTACGCCGTATTCTCCCTGCTACAGCTGGTGCCTTCTAACTGGCTAGGCTTCACGGCAGTGGTGTTCGGCCTGACGATGTACAACGGCTCCGTGATCGCCGAGACCCTGCGCTCCGGTATCGAATCGCTACCGCGCGGCCAGCGCGAAGCCGCTATCGCTTTGGGCTTGAGCCACCGCCAGTCCATCTTCCTGATCCTGCTGCCACAGGCCGTGGCAGCTATGTTGCCTGCGATCATCTCCCAGATGGTCATTGCGCTAAAGGACTCCGCGCTGGGCTACATGATCGGCTTCGTGGAGGTTGTCCGCTCCGGCCGCCAGCTGGGTGAGTACTACGGTGCGATGATCCCGGCGCTGATGCTGATTGCTGTAATCATGATCCTGATCAACATGGGTCTGGCGAAGCTGGCCGAGCGTATCGAATCCCAGCTGCGCTCTGGCCGTGCACGCCGCAACATTGTTGCAAAGGTGCCGCACGAGAAGGAACAGGGTATCGAGACGAAGGACAATGCCTACGTGGACTGGCATGCAGAGGGCCACAAGGACCTGCGTACCACCTTCGAATAACCCCCTACCCGGCTGTGCCTCTAGCGCAGCCGGGCCTAACCCATGGCCTCCCACAGTCGCTGGTTGAAACCATCCCAGCGCTGCTTGGCCCAGTCGCCGAAGTCCTCATCCGTGAGGACGACGGCGGCTTTCTTTGTTTCCGGGTGGAACCATAAGAATGTTCCCGACTGCCCGAAGTGCCCCGCTACCGTCACGGGCATCTTTTCGCCCAACCAGTGCGGCGACTTCTCACCGTGCAGTTCAAAGCCCAGTCCCCACGGGCAGGGCTTCTGCATTCCATAGCCGGGGACTACTCCGGAAAGCTCCGGCCACTGCGGTTCCAGCGCCTCGCGCAGGGTGGTGGGAGCCAACACTGTGGGCGTCAAAAATTCCGCACACAGCGCCGATAGAGCGTCAACCGAGGCGGAAAAACCGTGCCCCGCGCTGCCCTCGACCGTGACCTCAATCCCCAACGGTGCGCACACGCCCTCGGCCACGTAGTCCGCGAAAGGCATGTCGGCTTCCGCGGCGATGAAGTCCGCCAGCACCTCGTAGCCCGCCGAAGAGTAGATCCTCCGAGCACCGCGCGGCTTTTCCGGGGAGCGGCCGCGGAAACCAATGCCACTCGTGTGCGCCAGCAACTCGCGCACCGTCGGCAGGTCGTCGAACTCGGGCAGCAACTCCGCCGGAACCTGCTGATCCAGCTCGAAGGCGCCTTCCTCCACGGCCAACAGAGTGGCATAGGCGGTAATCAGCTTGCTCACGCTGGCCAGTGGGAACCGCGCTGCTGTGTCACCATAGGTTGCCGTAGTGCCGTCCCACAGCGCCGCCGCGGCTACGTTGTCTACGGGCCATTCCTGCAGCTCGGCGAGTACGTTCTCCACAGCACTGGCCGTGCCAGCCGCCTCCGCACTCACTTGTCCGCTCACTTATCCACCAGGCCAACCAGCTCGTCGATGGTCTTCACTCGGTTGATGTCCTCGTCCGGCACTTCCACACCGAACTCCTCTTCCAAGCGCACGGCAATATCCATCAGGGAGAGCGAGTCGATGTTCAGGTCATCGCCCAGGCGCTTCGAGCCTTCCAACTCGTCGCGCTCGATGCCGGTCGCGTCCTCCACGATGTCGAGCACGGTTCCGCGCTTATCTGCTTTATCAGACTTCCCAGCCTTGCCTGCAGAGTTAGCCTTGCTGTCAGCCTTATTGCCAGCCTCGGCGTTGGCGCTGTCCTGCTTCAACTTCTTCGACAGCGCTGCTGCCAGCTGGTTGTTTTCCTCAGCCATCTTCGTTCCTTCTCCTGCAACTAACGCGACCCGCGCGCTGCGCACTAAGCTACAAAACCTATAGCAACCGTTAGCTCGCTATAGCTCGCTTCAGCTCGACCAAGTCGTGCGCGCTTTGGCGTTTGTACACTCATCCTAACAATCTTGCGGAGGTCCTTCCCATGCGTCTTACCACCGCCGTCCGCAACCTCGCCAGCATTGTGCTGCGCGACCCGCCCGCCGTCCCCGGACTGCCACGCGCCCGGTGGATCCACCGCCTCGCCATGGACGACGGCGCCAAGGTCGCGGTCCACGAGGTGCGTTCTTACTCTTTTTCTTATAAGGACGCCCCCTCGTCCGCACCCACCACCCTCATCCTCGTACACGGCTTCAACCTGACGGCCGCCTCCTGGTTTTTCCAACTGGCCGCGGTGCGCGAGCTACCGAACCTGCGCATCCTGCTGCCGGATCTGCGCGGCCACGGCGCCAGCGAAACCACCCCTGGGCCGAACGGCCCGCAGCCCATGCCGGGCTTGGACATTGAACGCACCGCCATCGACTTAGCCGAAACCATCCGTACGCTTGCACCCACGGGCAGGCTGATCCTGGCTGGCCACTCGATGGGCGCGATGATAGTCCTGGGCGTATTGCGTCACCTAAGTAGGGAAGACCGCCAGCGGATCGGTGGCATTGCGCTGGTCAACGGGGCGATTGATACCTTTGCCTCCAAGGGCGTATCGCGGATTCTGCACTCCCCGCTGGTGCGCGCGGTGCGTTGGCTTGGGGCACAGAGCCCCAGCCAATTGGAATGGGCAAAAAGCCTGGTGGAGTGGGCCATCAAGCCCGTTATCGCCGCCTTTATTTACCACGGCTCGTTGGACGACGGCGCCTCCGACGACTTCGATGTGCTGAGTTTCCACGCCAACGAGATCGCCAACACCCCCATGCCCACCCTGCTGGGCTACCTCGACGACCTGACGGATCACGACGAAATCGCCACCGCCGAGTTGCTTGCCGACATCCCCGGGGAGATTCTGGTCGGCGCAATGGATGACGTCACCCCACCCAGCCAGAGCCGACGCATCCACGAGCTGTGGCCCCGCGCCGACCTGCACGAATACCCGGAGTCCGGGCACATGCTGCCGGTTGAACGCCCGGAGGATGTCAACCGGGCGCTACTAAACCTGCTGGGCTAGTTGGTAGCGGTCGGGTCGTTGATCTGGAAACGCTCGGCCGCCTCCGCAGCCACAGAGCGCTCGATCTTGCCCTCGCGCGCCAGCCCCAGCAGCACGCCCACCACGATGGACTCAGCATCCACGTTGAAGTAACGGCGCGCTGCCTCGCGGGTATCCGCAAAGCCGAAGCCATCGGCGCCCAGCACCACGTATTCGCCCGGCACCCACTTGCGTACCTGCTCCGCCACGGTGGTGGCGTAGTCGCTGACGGCCACGAACGGACCTTCCGCAGCCTCCAGCTGCTGAGTGATGAACGCAGTGCGTGGCTCCGCCGACGGATCGCGAAGCTGCTCCAACTCCACGGCCTGGCCATCGCGGGCCAGCTCGTTCCAGCTGGTCACAGAGAACACGTTTGCGTCGACGTCGAACTCCTTCAGCAGTTCCTTCGCCTTCAACGCTGCCGTCATGGCCACGCCAGAGGCCAGAATATTGGCCTGCAGCTCCGCTGAATCCGAGGCGGCGTCATAAAGGTAAATGCCCTTGTGCAGACCCTCCACGTCGAGGTCCTCCGGCTCCGCCGGCTGGTGGATCGGCTCATTGTAGGCCGTGATGTAGTAGATCACGTCCTCGCCGCGGCCATCGTTGCTGTTCTCGCCGTACATGCGCTCGATGCCACGGTGCACGATGTGGGCGATCTCGAAGGCAAACGCCGGGTCGTAGGTCACCACGGCAGGGTTTGTGGACGCCAACACGGGGGAGTTGCCGTCCATATGCTGCAAGCCCTCGCCTGTCAGCGTAGTGCGGCCTGCGGTGGCGCCGATCAGGAATCCGCGAGACATCTGGTCGCCCGCCGCCCAGATTTCATCGCCGACGCGCTGGAAGCCGAACATGGAGTAGAAGATGTACAGCGGGATCATGACCTCGCCGTGCGTGGCGTAGCTGGTGCCCGCGGCAATGAAGGACGCCAGAGAACCGGCCTCCGAAATGCCCTCGTGCAGGATGTGGCCGTCCGTGGCCTCGCGGTAGGAAAGCATCAGGTCGTGATCCACCGGCGTATAGCTCTGGCCGTGCGGGTTGTAGATCTTCAACGTCGGGAACCAGGAGTCCATGCCGAAAGTACGCGCCTCATCAGGCACGATGGGCACAATGCGCTTCTTCAGCTCATCGTCGCGCATAAGATCCTTGAACACACGGACCAACGCCATGGTGGTGGCGACTTCCTGCTTGCCGGAACCCTTGCGGGCCAGCTTGGCGATGGATAGATCCGGCATCTTCAGCGGGGTGAACTTTTCGCGGCGCTCCGGCAGGAAGCCGCCGAGTTCCTTGCGGCGGTTCACCATGTACTTGATCTCCTCGGCGTCCGGGCCGGGGTGGAAGTACGGCGGCAGGTACGGATCCTTCTCCAGCTCCTCGTCGGAGATCGGAATGTCCTGCTTATCGCGGAAGAGCTTCAGATCGTCCAGCGTGAGCTTCTTCATCTGGTGGGTAGCATTACGGCCCTCGAAGTTGTGGCCCAGGCCGTAGCCCTTAATGGTGTGCGCCAGGATGACGGTCGGCTGATCCTTGGTCTCCAGGGCACGCTTGTAGGCGGCGTAAATCTTGCGGTAGTCGTGGCCGCCGCGGCGCAGGTGCCAGATCTCCTCGTCCGTCATGTCTTCCACCAGCTTGGCGGTGCGCGGGTCCTTGTTGAAGAAGTACTCGCGGACGTATGCGCCGTCGTTGGCCTTGAACGTCTGGAAGTCGCCATCCGGAGTGGTGTTCATGGCGTGAACCAAGGCACCCTCTTCGTCGCGGGCGAAGAGCTCGTCCCACTCACGACCCCACACGACCTTGATGACATTCCAGCCCGCGCCGCGGAAGAAGCTCTCCAACTCCTGGATAATCTTCGTGTTACCGCGCACCGGGCCGTCCAGACGCTGCAGGTTGCAGTTGATGACGAACGTGAGGTTATCCAGGTTATTTAGCGCAGCGGTTTGGATCAGGCCGCGAGACTCCGGCTCATCCATCTCGCCATCGCCGAGGAAAGCCCAGACGTGCTGCTGGGAGGTGTCCTTGATGCCACGGTCATGCAGGTAACGGTTGAAGCGCGCCTGGTAGATGGCATCCATCGGACCCAGACCCATGGAAACGGTTGGGAACTCCCAGAACTCCGGCATGCCGTGCGGGTGCGGGTAGGAGGGGAGGCCATGGCCGGGCTTGGAGGCCTCCTGGCGGAAGGCATCCAGGTCCTCCTCGCTGAGGCGCCCCTCAAGGAAAGCACGGGCGTACATGCCCGGGGAGGCGTGACCCTGGAAGAAAATCTGATCGCCGCCGCCTGGGTGATCCTTGCCGCGGAAGAAGTGGTTCAGGCCGACCTCGTACAGCGGGGCGGCGCCGGCGTAGGTGGAGATGTGTCCACCCACCCCAATACCCGGGCGCTGCGCGCGGTGCACCATGATGGCCGCGTTCCAGCGGATCCAACGGCGGTAGCGCTTTTCGATCTCCTCATCACCGGGGAATTCCGGTTCCTGGGTGGTGGGAATGGTGTTGACGTAGTCGGTGGAAAGCAGCGGAGGAAGGGGGACTCGCTTGGCAGTTGCACGTTCAAGCAGGCGCAACATCAGGTAGCGACCGCGATCGGGGCCTGCGGATTCCAGCAGCCCGTCCAGGGAATCCATCCATTCCTGGGTTTCCTCCGGGTCGGAGTCGGCCAGGTACGAGGCCACTCCATCGCGGATTAAAGCAAAGTTGCTGGAATCGTAAGCGCTATTGTTTTCTTCTGCCGAAGCGGACATGTGTTTCGTCCTCCTAGGTTCCATGGGTTACGGGCGCTTGAGGGTAAGCCCCTTGTGTTTCCCACACTACGTCAAAGTCCCGTTAGAAAACCTTCGGAGATAACGGGATTGTGTTAGGTTCAAAAATGAAGATTTTTAACCACACCAGCTGCGATAACTTCGCTACTAGCTAGACGGCGGAACTATACACGGCTGGCTTTCCCAGAAAGGTACGAAAAAACAGTGGCAATAGCCCCCGGTTCGGCTTCGAGCTCTGCAGGCTCCGCTGGCGGTGCACACGGCATCGACACTAAGAGCGCACAGGGCACCAAAGGCGCACAGTCGCAGGACGGACGCGATTGGGCCAAGGTGCTCAACGTGGAGTCCGACTACCTGATCCAGGAGATCGGGTGGGACGAGGACTGTGACAGCAGCATCAGCGAAGCCCTGGAAGACGCTATTGGCGACGCACTGTTGGACATCGACACCGACGAGGTCGTCGACGTTGTACTTCTCTGGTGGCGCGACGAGGACGGCGACTTGGTCGACGGTCTAGTCGACGCGACCCGCAGCCTGGGAGAGGACGGCAGCATTTGGCTGCTGACCCCCGCGAAGGCAGATGCTGGCCGAGTGGAACCGGGCGTGATCGCCGAGTCCGCGCAGCTGGCTGGCCTGGTGCAGACCAAGTCCGAGCGCCTGGGGAACTGGCAGGGCGCCTGCTTGGTTTCCTCCGGCACTAAGCGCTAATTTCCCTAAGTGTTAGCGATTTAGCGCTAATCACCTTGCGTGCTTTTGGTGCTTTTGGCGCTTTTACCTGCGGTTTCGTTGTTTTGGTATTGGGCGTGCTAGAGTCATTAACGCTTCAAGCGAAGTCGCGGTTTCGATGTAATCGAAGCAGTGCGCGCCTTTAGCTCAGCTGGAAGAGCAGCTGGTTTACACCCAGCAGGTCGGCGGTTCGAACCCGTCAGGGCGCACAGATTTCACCCCGCAGTCACTTTTGACTGCGGGGTGTTTTGTTTTTGATCGGAGGGTTGCTTAGCGCGCCTGGGGAAACATTTGGCCACTTCGCGCGTCGTGAGAATAATGGGGTTCATGACTTCCACGAAGCGCAGCGGTTGGCGAAACTTCCTCACACCCGGATGGGTCATCACTGCCATCCTTATCATCGCCTTCACCTACACCGCATTCAGCTTCTTGGCCCCCTGGCAACTGGGAAAGAACAAGGACAAAAACGCCTTCAATCAGCGTCTTGAACAATCCCTGCAGGTTGATCCTGCCCCGATCAACGAGGTGATCCCGGGTGAAGGGGGATCAGTGGGCGTCGAAAAAGAATGGACAAGAGTCGCGCTACAGGGCCATTTCCTGCCGAACAAAGAGGTGCTGCTGCGCAACCGTCCGGTCGACTCGACTCATTCTTATCAATCGTTGACGCCCTTTCGCCTCGACAGTGGCCAGACTGTTCTGGTGCATCGCGGGTGGGTTGCCGTGGAGGGGAACGGGGCTGCGCCGCGGTTGAAGGATGCGCCGCGGGACGACGTGAAAGTGACCGGGTTTATCCGCATGAGCGAGGCTGTGCCGGATGCGAAGCCAACAAAGGCTCAAGGGTATACGCAGGTCACAGGTATGTCGACGAAGCAGATTTCCGAGGCGACGCAGGAGAAGCTGGCTGCGGATTATGTGCAGTTGGATTCGGAGAGCGTGGATCGGCTGAACGGCATGGCTGGTGACGGTGCGGGTGCGCCGGATCTGCAGGCGCTACCACTGCCTCATTTGGATGGCAGCACGAACTTGTCCTACGGGATTCAGTGGATTGCGTTCGGCATTCTGGCGCCGGTGGGGCTGGGGTGGTTTGTGTATGCGGAGATGCGGGAGCGCCGGCGTGAGCGCGAGGAAAGCGCCGAGGTCGCCCGCCTCAATGCCCAGGTCAGCGGGGATGCTGGCGGGGACGGTGCTGGTGGCGCTGACGTCGGTGATGGTGCTGAAGCAGCTGCTGCAGCCGATGCCAAATCCCAGCGAAGCGACGCGAAATCCTCCTTGATCAGGGACGAAAGTGCTTCCGGCGAGAAGTCTCAAAAGGAGCCCAGAAAGCACACTGACCTGGCTGATCGTTACGGAGGAACCCGCTCCCGGTTTGAGGAACTCCGCGCCGAAAAGCGTGGAAAGGAACGTTTCTAGGCCAGCCGGTTAATCTCACCGGAGGCTTGGGCGTATCGCACTGAGTCTTTCATGCTGATGTCGTTAGATCGGGAATGTGTGGGGCTACTAGGGGTGGGAATGTCGTTGAATCGGGAATCTGTCAGCGCTCGGATCGTTTTGCAAATTTGCGCAACGTCCTGACCTGCAGGTTTATCTGGATGAAAACGGTTTGTGGTAACACATTCCCGATCTAGCGACATTTGGCAGGGGCAGGCAGTCGGGTACCCGGGTATTGCCGCCGTCAGCCACCAAGTACCGCAGCCAACTTCCTACTGCCCTAGCTGCTCCTGCACATACGCGACAATTCCCGGCACAGCGGCCTCAATCTGCTGCCCGACCTCGGCAAAATCCGAGCGGTGGCCGTAGTACGGGTCGGCGACTTCGGCACCGGCGGGGGAGTCGGCGTCGAAGCTACGGAACAGGCGAATGCGATCCGCATCCACACCCGCATTGCGCAGGCCGCGCACATGCCCGTCGTCCATGGCCAGGAAAAGGTCGGCGCCCATATGCGCAGGTCCGAGCTGTGCCGCGCGGTGGGGGGGTGCCGTCGTAGCCCAATGACGCCAACTCGTCCACGGCCCGATCGTCAGCGCCGTCGCCGATGTGCCAGCCGCCGAGTCCGCAGGAGTTCAGGGTCACGGGTGCGTCAGCGGAACCGGCAGCACCCGCGGAACTGGTAGCTCCAGTGGAACCGGTAGCACCAGTGGATTCCGCGGCTGGGGAGTTGCTGGTGGCGATCCCGGCGTCCTCGAGGCCAGCACGGAGGATGACCTCGCCCATCGGAGAACGGCAGATATTGCCCGTGCAAACGACAGTAATGTGCATTGAAATACTTTCTTGCCCTGATTCTTTTGTCTTGATTGTTGCTCTGATTCTCTTGCCCTGAGTCGTAGAGCCGACTTCTAGAGCGGCCTCCTAGCCCGGATCTTTACCCCTCGTTGGCCCAGCGCTGCACCAGCGCGTCCAGCTCCGCGGGAGTGTCTACGGTGTAGGCGGCCTTTGCGCGCTCTTCATCCGAGCCGTATCCCCAGCCCACCAGCACTGTCGGAATGCCCGATTGCGCGGCGCCCTCCACATCGTGGATGCGGTCACCGATCAGCAGCATCTTCGTCGGGTCGAGGGCCTGCAGCCCCTCTTCCGCACTCATATGAGCCAGCAGCTCGCGCACCTCGTCAGCCTCTTTCAGCTGCTCTAGCGCATATTCGATCACGGCGGCTTTCGAGCGGCGGGTGCCGTCCTCCTGCGCAGCGCCGAGCACCGCGAAGTACTTCATCATGTCGTGCTCGCGCAGGATCCGCTCTGCGGAAACCTCGGACTTCGACGTCGCCGTGGAGAGCACAATGCCCTCGCCGGACCACTTCTCCAGCAGCTTGCGCATTCCCGGGAAAGGGGTGGCCTCGCGCCAGCGCCCATCCTGCTGGTCTGCCAGATATGTGTCGAAGACCTTCTGCAGCAGTTCGCCTTCTAGCCCAATGTCCGCCAGGGTCTCGACCATCGGCGGGCCGGGGATCTGCCGCACCCGCTCCTCGGGTGGTACCGGCACCCCGTGTGTTTCCAGCGCCTTAACGAAGCTGGCGCGGATGCCGGGGTAGCTATCCATCAAGGTTCCGTCTACATCTATAAGCAGAATTGGTAAATCGCGCACCTTTCCAGTCTGTCAGATCTAGCTAGGCTGGGTGGGACAGAAGATTTAGCCGTCCCAGGAGAACCCTCGTGTCCGCTGCCGAAACTACCGCTCAGCCCGCTCAGCCTGCCCAGCCCGCCGAAACTGCCGCAACCACCGTCGCCGACGTCGTCGCTGCCCTCGATGCTGCTTACCCGCCCCACCTCGCTGAATCCTGGGATGCGGTCGGCCTGATCTGCGGCGACCCCGCCGAGCCCGCCGACAAGGTTGCCTTCGCGCTGGACTGCACTGATGCCGTAGTGGACTCCGCCATCGAGCTGGGCGCCCAGATGCTGGTCGTCCACCATCCGCTCCTGCTCCGCGGGGTCACCGCCGTGCCCGCGAATTCTCCGAAGGGCCGCATCGTCCACAAACTCATCCGCCACGGTATCGCCCTGTTCGCCGCGCACACAAATGCCGATTCCGCCCGCCCCGGCGTCAACGATCGCCTGGCCGAACTCCTTGGGGTAACCCCGGGTGCTGCGCTGCGTCCGATTCCTTCCGGCACAGATAAGTGGGGTTTCACCGTTCCTCTTAGTGACGCCCCTGCGGTGAAGTCCGCCATCTTTTCCGCAGGCGGCGGCGCACAGGGCGACTATGAGCAGGCATGCTTTGAGTTCTCCGTCACTGGACAGTTTCTGCCTACGGAAGGGGCGAACCCGCACCTCGGGGTAGTGGGAGACGTGGAAACGGTCGAAGAAGTCCGCATCGAGTTCGTCGCCCCCGCCGCGAAGCGGGAGGCCATCCGCGCGGCTTTGATCAAGGCTCACCCCTATGAGGAGCCGGCATATGATTGCGTGGAAACCTCCCTGCCCACGCCCGCTGACCAGCAACTCGGCATTGGGCGCGTCGGCGAGCTGGATACGCCCATGACCTTGCGGGAGTTCACCGCGCGGGTGGCCGAGCGGCTGCCCAGCACTGAATGGGGTGTGCGTGCAGCTGGAGATCCGGACGCCATGATCCGCACCGTCGCCGTCGCCAGTGGCGCCGGCGACAGTTTCCTGGGCCAAGTCGCCAAGATGGACGTGGACTGCTTCGTGACCTCCGATCTGCGCCACCACCCGGTGGATGAACACTTGCGCATGGGTGGATGCCCCGTCATCGATACTGCCCACTGGGCTAGTGAGTTTCCGTGGTGTTCGCAGGCGGAGGGCGTCGTAAAGAAGGCGACGAAGGCACAGACCACAGTGATCGACGTACGCACTGATCCGTGGACCGTGCACGAGAAGTAGCGAGCATCCAAGCAGACGAGATTGCCGACACCCAAGAGTTAATGTCCTGCCGCTGCGCTAGAGTGGCCTGAAGATTCGTTGAACAAGGGTGATCGAGGGTGATACAGGATGCGCTTGTACGTGGAGTGCGATGGAGGTTCCCGCGGTAATCCGGGCATCGCGGGGTGCGGAAGCTCGGTGCTGGACGGCGACCAAGAGGTAGCCGCACGCTGGGAGTTTATTGCCAAAGCCACCAACAACGTGGCGGAGTACCAGGGGCTGATCAATGCCCTGGAGCTAGCCATTGACGTTGCCGAAATCCAGGGGGTAGCTCCGAGTGAGCTGGAGATCGAGGTGCGCATGGATTCCAAGCTTGTCGTTGAGCAGATGAGCGGGCGCTGGAAGATCAAGCACCCTGACATGAAGCCTCTGGCCGCGCGGGTCAAGGATATTGAGGCCACTCTCGCCGCCGTCACCTACAACTGGGTGCCGCGAGCGCAGAACAAGCGCGCCGACGAGCTGGCCAATCGTGCGATGGATGATCGGGTTGGGGGTCGCTGGTTTGATGACGCCCTTTCGTTCCAATCGGCCGCCACTCCAGAGCAGGGTGCTGCGGATGCCGGTGCTGCAAGTACCGCAGCAGAGGATGCTGGTGTGCAGAGTTCCGCTGGTGCTGTGACGGATGCCGCGAGCTCGCCGGAATGGCACCCCGGAGGGGAGCCGACCCGCCTCTGGGTGCTGCGCCACGGACAGACGGATATGAGTGTGCAGGGACAGTTCTCCGGGCTGTCCGATCCGGAGCTGACCGCTCACGGGCGCGAGCAAGCCCAGCGGGCCGCTGCTTATGTGGCCGGGCAGTTGGCCGGGCGCCTGGCTGGGCGACCGGCGAGCGGGGGAACTGGTGCAGTTGCCAGCTCCAGTCCTGGTTCAGTGGCTGTGTACAGCTCCCCGCTGCAACGCACCCGCCAGACAGCGGAGGCCGTGGTCGAGGCTATTGGACAGACCAGCGCGGCCACATCGCGCATTCAATTTACTGAGTCTCTCATCGAGATGGACTTTGGAGACTGGGAAGGGCGCACCTTCACCGAGGTCATGGAGCAGTTCCCCTTAGAGCACGATGCCTGCCTGTGGGATAGCTCCGTCGCACCCAGCGGAGGCGAAAGCCCCGACGAGGTGTTCGACCGCGTGCGCTCCTTCCTGCGTGATGTTGCGCGCAACCACCCGGGCGAGGACGTTGTGGTGGTCAGCCACGTGACTCCCATTAAGTCCATGCTGCGCTACGCACTGTGCACAAGTGGTGCGTTGTATCGCACGCTGCACTTGGACTTGGCAGGTTTGAGCGTCATTGAGCTCTTCGGTCCAGATGAGATGGCTCGTTCGGGCAAGCTGGGCGTCAATAATGACAGCGCCGTGGTGCGACGGGTCAACGACACGCACTACCTTCACTAAGAAGTGGTGCGCTAGAGTTAACCCTTGTCGAGACGGTCGGGCGATCGCGGCGCGCGGAACCACCCTGCACACGGGGCAGGCCGGGCGCGGAGGAAAGTCCGGACTCCACAGGGCAACGGTGGTTGCTAACAGCAACCCGGGGTGACTCGCGGGAACAGTGCCACAGAAAATAAACCGCCCGCCACGCGCGGGTAAGGGTGAAAAGGTGCGGTAAGAGCGCACCAGCGCCCCAGGTGACTGGGGTGGCTAGGTAAACCCCACCGGGAGCAAGGTCAAGGTGCTCGCACGCGCGCTATCCCAGATGGCGCACCAGCGTGCGGCGTAGCTCTAGGGCTGCCCGCCCAACCATGAGCAGGTAGGCCGCTTGAAACCCATCAGCAATGGTGGGTTCAGATGGATGATCGCCTCGTCTTCACGCACTCCTGGCGTGCCCTTCGAGGTGCTGCGGGGTGTGCGGGGGATAGGACAGAATCCGGCTCATAGGCTGTCTCGACTTAAAAATTTTTTGGGGCTTAGGCGTGGCCGGGGTGGCGCGGTTGTGTCACTCTTGGAGGCATGAAACTTTTCGCCGCCGAGCTGAACTTCCGCACCATTGCAGAGGAATTCGAACTGCCGGAACGATTCCCCGAGGACGTTCACGCCGAAGCGCTGCAGGCCACGGACCGTCATGCAGACCAGCGCCGTGATCTGCGGGATATTCCTTTTGTGACGATCGACCCCGCAGGTTCGATGGACTTGGATCAGGCGGTGAATATTCAGGACGCGCCGGGTGTTGTAAGCGGGATCAGCGACGGCGGGGCGGGGACCGACGGAGGAGCAAGCGCAGACGGCGGAGGTAATGCGGCGCGGTGGCGTGTGCTTTATGCAATCGCGGACGTTGCTGCGTTTGTTGATCCAGCCGGGGCGTTGATGGCGGAATCCCTCCAGCGTGGCCAAACCATGTACCTGCCGGACGAGCCCACCCGGCTGCACCCGGCGGAGCTCTCGGAGGGGAGTGCCTCGCTATTGCCGGATCAGACTCGCCCGGCCGTGGTATGGGATATTTTGCTGCGCGCCGACGGTGAGGTCGCGGACTGCACCGTGTACCGCGCGCTGATTCGTTCCGTGAAGCGCTTTGATTACACAGAGGTGGAAGCGGACATGAAGGGCGGCACTTTGCACCCCGCTATCGCGCAGTTGCCCGAAGTTGGTCGCGCGCGCCAGGGATCTGACCTGCGGCGTCAGGCAATAAACCTGCGGTTGCCCTCCATTTCGGTGGAGCGTGTAGAAGCTGAGGACGGCTCCGAGCGGTACGAATTGGAGATCGACGAGCGGTTGGAGATGAACGACTTCAACGCTGAACTGTCGCTGCTTGCCGGTATGTGCGCGGGCGAGATGATGGTGCGCGCGGGCGTGGGTATCCTGCGCACCCTACCGCCCGCCGGGGAGAAGGAAATTGCCGCCTTCGACCACGGCGCGCGGGCGTTAGGGTTCGATCGCGCGGGGCGATCGATTGGGGAGTTGCTAGCTGATATTGACGCCTCCACGCCGCGTGGCATGGCACTCATGCGTGACGCGCAGAGTCTTCTGCGCGGGGCGGGGTATCAGCACTTCGGGCTGGTTGGCGGGGGTGCTGAGGCTGGCGCATCCGAGCCCGGAGGTGCCGACGGGGCGGCCAGCGCGGGCGAGGCTGCTGCCGTAGAGCCCAGCATTCACGCTGGCATCGGCGGCCACTATGCGCACGTCACCGCGCCACTGCGGCGCCTGGTGGACCGCTTCGCTACGGAGGTCTGCCTGGCCATCGCAAACTCCGAACCGATCCCGGAATGGGTTACCGCCAATGTGGAACACGTCCTCGGCACGATGAAATCCAGCGGTCAGACAGCCAGCGCCGTCGATCGCGCCTGCTTGGGGCTCACCGAGGCGGTCGTTTTGCACCCGTGGGTGGGCCAGAACTTCAACGCCTCCGTGCTGCATAGCGAAGGCAAGGAGAGCGCGAAGATTCTTGTCGAGGAGCCGCCCATCTTGACGACTTGTGTGGGCGGCCCAGACGAGGCGTCAACAATTAAAGTAACCCTGATTAAGGCCGATCCGGCAGAGCGAAAGGTGCGTTTCGCCTGGCCAGCCGATTAGAACGGGGGTTGTCCGGCGCGTGTGGTACACATGAGTTTATGAGCGAAAACGATGCGCAGAAGTGGTACTACGACACGAAAACCGGCCAGGTAAGCCAGGACAAGGACGGCGCCTGGGAGAACCGCATGGGGCCATACGGCTCTCGTGAGGAGGCCCAGGCGGCCATTGAGACTGCGCAGCAGCGCACCAAGGAGGCCGAGGAATACGACGCGGAAGAGAATGACGACTAAGGATCCTAGCGCGGGCGCCGGGTGCGATGGCGCGGACGCTGGGTGCGATAGCGCGAGTACGGACGAGCGTTCGTGGCTGGCGCGGACCCTACTGCCGGAGGGGAAGGAGCCGGACCCGCGCTTCACCCTGGCGAACGAACGCACCTTCTTGGCGTGGATCCGCACTAGCCTGGCGTTTCTGGCTGGCGGGGTGGCGCTGGAGGCGTTCCGCTCGCCGGACGTACCCGAGCATTTGTGGAGTACCGCAGCCGTGCTGGTGCTGATCGTTGGCATGCTGATCGGTCTGGGGGCGGCGGTGCGGTGGCTTCGCGTGGAGCGTGCCATGCGGACAGG
The DNA here is from genome assembly GCF_053479475.1 of Corynebacterium sp. 22-2729. Lineage (NCBI taxonomy): Bacteria > Bacillati > Actinomycetota > Actinomycetes > Mycobacteriales > Corynebacteriaceae > Corynebacterium > Corynebacterium sp. 22-2729. The sequence goes on along the minus strand of NZ_JBRBCA010000002.1, from coordinate 45,701 downwards.
GAAGGCTCTGCCCGTACCTGCGATCGTGCCCTTTCTGGCGGGGGTGGCCGTGGTGGCATGCGCGGTTGTGCTGGGGTTTGTGATCTTCGGCGACTTTGGGATGGAGCTGTAGGTGAGGCGCCGGGCGGTGCCTGGGGCTGCGCGGGAGGTCTCACGCCAGGGTGCGCGGGAGGTGCCCGAGCGCCCGCACTCTGACCTGGGGCTTCAGCCGGAGCGCACCAGCCTGTCGTGGCAGCGCACCGTGCTGGCGCTGCTGGTCGTTAGCGCGATGTTGTTCCGGTGGATCGGCCGCTACGGCGTGATCGTTCTGCCCGCCGCGGGAGTGTTAGTGCTGCTTGCGGCGCTGATTCTGCTGACCCAACGGCGCCGCTACCTGCGCTTCAGCGCCGGCCTGCGCGCCGAACGCCTCACCGCAAACGTCGGCTCGGTCGTTGCGGTGACTGCGGCTGTCCTGATCTGCGGCGTGGTCGCCGCCACCTTCGTTATTCTGGACGCCATCTAACCCCAACCGCTCCACCAAGTTAGGCGCCTGACCAAGTTGCCTTGCTTCATGCGTTCGGAGGCGGGTGAGCGGATTGCAGGGAATAGCTAGAAAGGCGAGTTTGTGGACTTTGACGTTTTCTACAGGACTTTCGACGTCTCTGACGTGGCACCAGGGGTCCATGTTATTGACTTGGTGTTTTATGCCTTCGTTCTTTTCTGTGCGTGTACAAGCCTTTTGATTTGGGTTTTGCTGATCGTCTACGCATCGCGGATTGGGTGGAAAGCACGGAATGCGCGGAATAGCAGAAACCCTGATGGGCAGCCTGGTTCCCTGGCGATTCCTTTGACAGTGATTTTTTCGACATATGCCGTTGTTGTTGCGGTATCCACCGTGCTGGTCGTTTTCCCTGGTCCGGTATCTGCGAAAATATTCTCTATGGATAGGCATGGTGAAGGGGGAGGGGTGCCTTTGTTGGGAGGGGGCACCCCCATAGTCGCTGACGGTTTATCTGCTGACTGGGTAAAGATGGACCGGCGCAAGCCAACGTTCATAGAAAAATATCACCAGGATATTCTTGTCGCTCTGTCACAAAACAGTGAGCTGCAGCAATACAATTTGCTCGGCTGCGAAGGTAAGTCAGCTGATAGAACTACTGCTAAAGGTACAGGTCAAGAAGCTGACCGTAGTGAAGCTGACCATAGTGCACCACAACAAATGGACAGAAACGGGATGTCCATACTGTGTGGTGGATATAAAGTCTCACCAGTTGCTGCGGAAAAGGACGGGACGACGTATCAGCTAACTCCGGTTTTCAAGTTCGGTGAGGATCCAGGCTTTGTCCGAAGAGCCGAGGGGGTGAGTCTGGAAAACTCCGCGGACGAAGGTTTGGCGGTCCGGTTCCACGTCTACGTCATGGAGAGAGCCGCCACCAAGAGCTAGTTTCAATAAAGTTTGGTTTCGCCAAAATGGGATTTTGGTATTGATTTTGGCGGACGCTGGGTGCCACGAAGTGCGGAATGTCGCTAGATCGGGAATGTGTTATTGGTTATGGTTTGCAAGTGTGAGAAACTGCAGGTCAGAGAGTTGGGGCTCGGGGGTGTGACCTGCCGGGGTGCAGCAGAATCCCGATTCAGCGACATTTAGTCTTTGATGGGGTGTGGGAAAGGGGCTGTGAGGGCGAGGGCTGTCGGCAAAATGACAGCTAGAAGCAGTGCTCCTCCGCCGGGAACGTCCCCTCAGCGACCTCGCGCTTGTAGGCCGCCGCAGCGGCGGTCAGATCCGCCCCCACCGAAGCCCACTGCTTAGCGAAGCGCGGACGGTGACCTCCAGCCGGGAATGCAGCCATGTCGTGCCACACCAGAACCTGCCCATCGCAGTCCGGACCTGCGCCAATGCCAATCGTCGGTATGGTCAGCTCCTTAGTCACCGAAGCAGCCACGTCCGCGGGCACCATCTCCAGAACAACCATGTCGGCACCGGCTTCCTGCACGGCACGCGCATCAGCCAGCAACTGCTCGGCGCCAGCACCGCGGCCCTGCACCTTGAAGCCGCCCAGCTGGTTCACCGACTGCGGAGTAAATCCGATGTGTGCACACACGGAGATACCGGCGTCGGTAATGGCGCGAATACGATCCGCCATCCGCACCCCACCCTCGATCTTCACGGCGTGCGCGCCCGTGCGGTGCAGCATCTCGGAAGCAGCCTTCACGGCCTGCTCGTCCGAAGCCTCATACGTACCGAAGGGCAGGTCAGCAACCACAGCCGCATTACCAGCGCCGCGCACAACGGCAGCGACCAAGTACACCATCTCATCCATACTGATCCGCTGGGTCGCGTCATAGCCAAAGACGACATTCGCGGCAGAATCGCCGACCAGCATGATCTCCACGCCCGCCTCCGCAAAGGCCACGGCGGTGGAATAGTCGTAGGCCGTCAGCATCGCGAACGGCTCGCCGGAGCCCTTGCGCGCCTTCAGATCCGCGATGCGCACCTTCTTGGTGGGCACCAGGTAGCCGTTGGGGGTCGAGGCCGATGTTCCAGATGTTGCAGTCATGCTGTTCACTATAGTGACGCCACCTCGGCCTCCCCAACGAAGCGGCCTCAGCACGGGGCCTGCCAATGTGCCTGGGTGAAGCGATTGCCAGAGTGGCACAGCAGGCAGGGCGAAACTTCTACAATGGAGGCTATGAATCGCCAACAGGAATATGTTCTGCGCACGCTGGAAGAACGCGACATCCGCTTTGTTCGCCTTTGGTTTACAGATATCCAGGGGTATCTGAAATCCGTGGCAGTGGTGCCAGCAGAGCTAGAAGGAGCTTTTGAGGAGGGCATTGGCTTCGACGGTTCGGCGATCGAGGGCTTTTCCCGTATTGCGGAGTCTGACACTATTGCGCAGCCGGACCCGTCGACGTTCCAAATTCTGCCGTTTAAATCCGACACCGGGGAGCTATCGGCACGCATGTTCTGCGATATTGCGATGCCGGATGGCACGCCGTCGTGGGCAGACCCGCGCCAGGTGCTGCGCCGACAAATCAAGGCTGCCGCGGACCAGGGATTCAGCTGCTATGTCCACCCGGAGATCGAGTTCTTCCTGGTCAAGGAGCTGGAGACGAAGGGCTACCCGCCAGTGCCGACGGATAGTGGTGGTTACTTCGACCAGGCCGTCACCGACGATGCTCCGGCTTTCCGCGCCCATGCGATCAGCGCATTGGAGCACATGGGAATCTCCGTGGAGTTTTCCCATCACGAGAACGCGCCGGGGCAGCAGGAGATCGACCTGCGCTACGCCGATGCGCTGACAATGGCCGATAACGTAATGACGTTCCGCTACCTGATCAAGCAGGTCGCCCGTCGCAATGGAGTGGCTGCGACGTTCATGCCGAAGCCGTTCCAGGAGCACGCCGGTTCGGCCATGCACACTCACATGTCCTTGTTCGAGGGCGATAACAATGCGTTCCACGACCCGGATGACGAGTTGCGCCTTTCCAGAACTGCGAAGTCCTTCATCGCGGGCATCTTGGAGCATGCCCCGGAGATTTCTGCGGTCACCAACCAATGGGTGAACTCGTACAAGCGCATTACGTCTGGCGATGAGGCTCCGCGCGCGGCGGCATGGGGTGCGTCGAACCGTTCAGCGATGGTTCGCCTGCCGATGTACACGCAGCACAAAGCGGCATCCCGTCGCGTGGAGGTGCGCTCGCCGGATAGCGCCTGCAACCCGTACTTGGCTTATTCAGTGTTGTTGGCAGCTGGCCTGAAGGGCATTAAGGATGACTACGAGTTGCCTGCCCCAGCGGAGGAGGACGTTTCCCTGATGACCCGCCGCGAGCGGATTGCCGCCGGTTACAAGGATCTGCCCTCCGACCTAAACAGCGCATTGCGAGAGATGGAGCGCTCCGAGCTGGTCGCCGATGCCCTCGGCGAGCACGTCTTTGAGTTCTTCCTACGCAACAAGTGGCGTGAGTGGTACGAGTACCAAGCACAGATCACGCCGTGGGAGCTGCGAAATAATCTGCCGTTCTAGGTCCTTTTTCGTGACGCCCTCACGCCCCACCTTCACTTAGATCCCAGGAGCACCCGTACCTCATGACCCGTCCCCGCAGTTCGCGTTCCTCCGTGCCCACCGCCCGCAACTTGGGCCTTACCCACCCGAAGGCTCAGGAGGACCTTCAACAGCTGGGATGGGTAGACGCCAAACACGCCGAACAGATGTGGATTCTCGCGGCGACGGGGGACCCGGATCTGGCGCTGAATAACCTGATCCGCCTGGTGAACGCACTGGGTGATGAGGCATCTGAGCTGCTGGATCGAATTGCCGAGTCCCGCACCTTCGCCGTGCGGCTATTGGGGCTTTTCGGTGCATCGTCGATGTTGGGTGATCACATTGTCGCCCATCCGCAGGAGTGGAAGCAGCTGGAATCGGGCATGCCCACCTCTCAAGAGATGATGCAGCTGATGCTGGACAGCGTCGAGGCGACGCGCGTTGAGGGCGCGGGTGAACGGGTGTTCCGCGCTGCCGTTACCGGTTCGCAGGCCGACGACGCCATGCGCCTTGCCTATCGCACAATCCTGGCCCGCATCGCTGCTGTGGATGTGGCGGGCACTTTTGTTCAGCGCGGACAGAAGCCATGCAAACCAGTCAGCTTCGAGCTGGTCTCTCGACGTCTGTCGGATGCTGCGGACGCTGCCCTGACCGCCGCGCTGGCAGTGGCTTGTGCGCAGGTTTATGACGCCGACGAGGAACCTGCCCGGCTTGCCGTACTAGCCATGGGCAAATGCGGTGCGCAGGAGTTGAACTACATCTCGGACGTGGACGTCATCTTTGTTGCCGAGCCCGCAGACCCGAAGGCCACGCGCTGGGCAGGGGAGTTCATCAACATCGGCACTCGCGTGTTCTTTGAGGTGGATGCGGCACTGCGCCCGGAGGGCAAGAGCGGTGCGCTGGTGCGCACCCTGGAATCACATGTGAACTACTACAACCGTTGGGCCGAGACTTGGGAGTTCCAGGCGCAGCTCAAGGCCCGCCCGATGACGGGCGATCTGGCATTGGGGCAGGAGTACGTCGATGCGCTGGCCAGCAAGGTGTGGTCTGCTACCGAGCGCGAGGACTTCGTGACGGATGTGCAGGCAATGCGCCGCCGCGTAATTGAGAATATTCCGGATGATATCCGCGCCCGCGAGTTGAAGTTGGGGCCGGGCGGCTTGCGTGACATTGAGTTCGCCGTCCAACTGCTGCAGATGGTGCACGGGCGCACCGACGAATCTTTGCGTACCCGCTCCACCGTCTCCGCATTGAATGCTCTGGCCGCGGGCGGCTATATCGGCCGGGCAGATTGCCAGAGCCTGCAGGAAGACTATGCGTTTATGCGCCTGCTTGAGCACCGCCTGCAATTGCAGCGTCTTAAGCGCACCCACACCCTGCCGCCCAAGGAGGACATCCGCGCACGTGTATGGCTGGGCCGCACAGCCGGCTGCCGACCGGAGGGCACCAGGTCGATGGACGAGCAGCTATCCGCGGACGTCAAGCGCGTTAACCTGCAGGTCAGCCACCTGCATTCGAAACTGTTCTACCGCCCATTGCTTACCTCGGTGGCGGCGATGGAGGCAGATACGATTCGCCTGTCTCCGGAGGCCGCCAAGCGCCAGCTTGCCGCCTTGGGATATGCGTACCCGGATCGTGCATTTGAGCACTTGAGTGCGCTAGCAGCGGGGAAGAGCCGCAAGGCAAAGCTCCAGGCCATCATCCTGCCCACGTTGCTGGAATGGCTCGGCAAAACCGTTGATCCGGATGCCGGCCTGCTGAACTATCGCAAAATGTCGGAGGCTGCGCATGAGTACAGCTGGTTCTTGCGCCTGCTGCGCGACGAAAACATCGTGGGCAAACGCCTCATGCACATCCTGGGCACGTCTCCCTATGCCTCGGAGCTGTTCCTGAACTCTGTCGATTCGGTGAAACTGCTTTCCGACGGCGCTACCGGGCCGAAGTTCCTGGAGCAGGCTCATCAGGTTGTTACCCATTCCCTGGTGGCCGCCGCAGGCAGACATCGCCACCCGGACAAGGCCATCTCCGTCGCGCGTTCGCTCCGCCGAGCAGAGCTCGCCCGCATTGCAGCGGCCGATCTATTGGGCTTCATGGATGTCGAGCAGGTGTGCGTCTCCCTGTCTTGGGTGTGGGACGCGGTACTCGAAGCGGCTTTGCGCGCTGAGATTCGCTATTGGGAGGACGAGAACGTAGCCAATGCGCCTGCCCGCATCACCGTTATTGGCATGGGACGGTTGGGTGGCGCGGAGCTGGGCTATGGTTCCGACGCCGACGTGATGTTCGTCGCCCAGCCTGTAGAAGGCGCCGACGAATCAGAGGCGCTGAAGTGGGCCACTCATATTTGCGACACGGTGCGAACTCGCCTGGGCAGACCCAGCCAGGATCCGCCATTGGACGTGGACATTGACCTGCGCCCCGAGGGACGCAACGGGCCGGTCGTGCGCACGCTGGATTCCTACCGCCGCTACTACGAACAGTGGGGCGAGACGTGGGAGATGCAAGCCCTGTTGCGTGCCACCTGGATCGCCGGCGATAAAGACCTGGGCATTGAGTTCCTGCGCATGATCGACGACTTCCGCTATCCGCCGGGAGGTGTGGACGACAAGGTCGTGCAAGAGGTTCGCCGTATGAAGGCGCGCGTGGATTCAGAACGCTTGCCGCGGGGTGCAGACCGCAAAACTCACACCAAGCTAGGCCGCGGTGCGCTGACCGACGTGGAGTGGACTGTCCAGCTGCTTACCATGCAGCACGGCGATGATGCTCAGAACCTGCGCAACACCTCCACCCTAGAAACGCTGCGCGAGCTGGCCAGCGGTGAGTTTATCGCCGAGGCCGATGCGGAAATCTTGCGTGATTCCTGGATCACCGCCACCATCGCCCGCAACGCAATTGTGCTGGTCAAGGGTAAGCGCAAGGATCAGTTGCCTAGTCACGGAGACCAACTTCGTCACGTTGCGGCGGCGGCCCATTGGCAGCCAGAGCAGGCACAGGAGTTCCTTGACGACTACCTTAAGAAGACCCGCAAAGCACACCGCGTGGTCGACCGGATCTTCTGGGGTGAGGATGTCGGCATTGACTACGGTGGCTAGTCCAGCTGCCCCTCGACGATGACGTTGTAGCCCAGGTCGCTGGAACCAGAAACGGAGCAGGCGATCAAAACAATGCGGCCTGGTCGCTTGTCGTCCATGATGTCCGGATCGACGATCGCCTCGTTCTTATCCACCAGCCAGCTGCGGGTGACTTTCCACGTGTGCCCGTGGTTCGCGCCATCGCGCATGGTGATGCGGGCGCCATTAAGCATATCGGAGGAGTAGCGTTTCACCGGTTTACCGTCGGTTCCGGTGACATTCTTCGGGGGAGCATTGAGGTTCACATCCGCAGTCACGGCTTCGCTCAGCGGGTTAAACACCAACGGAGCAGCGCCCCAGGCGTGCCCCAGCACATACATTGTGCCCTTTTCCGCATTGTTCGGGGAGACTCCCCAGCCATCTACCCAGCGCACCATCGTGTTCTGCGGGCCAGCTGGGTTGAGCGGTAGGGCATAGGGCATCGAGGCATATGTCGCCCCATTCACCGGTGCGGGACCGTCCATGGTGAAGGAACCATTCTGTCCGAGTGGCCCCGGGACAAGTGAGGGATCCTTCTTCTTGTCTTTGTCCCCGTCCTTGTGATCCTTGCCGTCTTTATCTTTCTTCTTGTCGTTGGGCTTCTCCGCGCTCGAAGATGCAGAGCTGCCAGTCTCCTCACTGGAGCTAGCACCGTTGGAGGCCGAGGGGGTGTCATCACCCGAAAGAGCTAAAACAGCCCAAACAATCAGTGCGATGACGACGAGTAGAGCTACAACGGCGGCTACAGTTCGGCGGCGATTAGTAAAAGGGCGGGTAAAGCTCATAGTGAATAAGTTTATCCATATATCGACCGAGTAGCGTAGGACGCGTGACGGTGACAGACAAAGAGAAACTCAGCAGCCGCGCGCTGCTGGTATGGGGAGCTGGGGTGCTGTGCTACACCCTGGCGGTCACGGGACGCACTTCCTTTGGCGTGGCCAGTGTGGACGCAATCGACCGCTTCCACATCAATGCCGCGCAGCTGGCCGTGTTCACAACACTGCAGCTGGCCGTGTACGCGTTTGCCCAGATCCCGGTGGGGTTGCTGGTGGATCGCTTTGGCCCGCGCAAGCTGATGGTTGCCGGTGCTTTCGTGATGGCGCTAGGCCAGGTGACTCTGGCTTTCACCTCCAGCTACCCCGTGGCGATCGGCGCCCGCATGCTCATCGGTGCAGGCGATGCGACGGCCTTCCTATCCGTCATGCGCCTGATCCCCGCGTGGATTCCACTGCGTCATGCCCCGCTGTTGGGTCAGCTGACGGGCGCGGTGGGGCAGTTCGGCCAATTTCTCTCGGCGGTGCCGTTTTTGAGCTTGCTGCACGCAACAAGCTGGCAGGTAGGGTTCGTCAGCCTTGGAGCAGTGGGGGCGCTGGTGGCCTTGGCAGCGGGGGTTTTGGTGAAAGATGCGCCGGAGACTGCGAAGCCTGCCCCGACGCAGCCCTCTGCGGCCACGCAGCGGATGTCCGTTAAAACGATCCTGGCTAATGTGCTGACCAACCGCGTGTGCTGGCACGGCTTCTTTGTTCACTGGACGGGTCTGGGTGCGCTGGTGGTGTTCACCCTGCTCTGGGGGCTTCCGATCATGACTCTTGGCCTGGGGCTGACCGCGGATAAGGCTGGATTGGCACTATCCCTTGGCACCTTGGCCTCGGTGATGGTGGGGCCGATTGTGGGTCTGCTTTCTGCACGCTTCTACAACCACCGCATGCAGGTCGTGATGCTCTTTTCTGTTACCGGATGGTTGGGCTGGTTGTGGTTCTTTACCGCTGCTCCCACCGGTGTGTTGTGGGCTGCGTGCCTGATTAACATCATCATGGGTTTCACCGGCCCCGTCGCGAACCTGGGCTTTGATTCTGTGCGCGAGAAAGTGGACCGCCGCTTCGTCGCCACCGGCACCGGCTTGGCGAATATGGGTGGCTGGATCGCGGGCATGATCGGCGCCCAGGCAGTTGGCGTGCTGCTCAACCTGCGGGCTCCGGATGGGCATTACACGTGGGGCGACTTCGGTGTGGCCTGGATTGCCGTGGCTACTGTGTGGGCGTTTGGCTTCTGCGGAATGTGGCTTTCACGTGATCGAAACGTTCGGCGCCATTCTTAGGGCTGTTTCTCAGGGGGTTGTTCTTGAGGACGCCCACCGCCTCCGTTGTCGGAAGGTCCTTAAACCCTTCGCGGATGGCGAGGCGCAGCGTCGAGAAAGTAATGACGACCATAAGGATGTTCCGTGCCGTGAGCACAAGTGCTGCGAACCAGTGTGGACCTTCGAAAAGGAGGTTATAGGTGAAGGGGAAAACCACCATCGTCAGTGCTGCCGCGAGCACGCTAAGGCCTGGCAGGTAGCCGAGAATCTCGTGCTTACCGAACACCATTGACCGGGATAGTGGTGCCGAGGTGCCCTGCTCGGAAGGGGCAGCTGCCGGCAACTTGGCGATCATCACGGCCAGCACGGGGCCGAACCACACCACGTACTGTGGCGAGAACACCTTGTTGGAGACGATCAGGAGTAGCACCATCGTCAGGAGGAACGCGCTGGTGCTTCGCGGGGACCAGCCGTCATAAATAAAGCGCCACAAGGCCCACCCCAGGCCGAACAGCATTGTGGCGAGCATAAGGATGCTACTCAGTGTGAGCATTTGATCCACGCCGGGGCCGAAAATCTCAAAGCTCTTCGACGGGGCTTTCGCGATATGCCATTGGCCGGGTGCAAAGACAGCAGCGAGGATGAGGGGAGTGGCGAGGACCGACTCGATCTGCAAGCCGCGGACGTCCTGGTAAGTGAGTGGGGAGACCAGACGATCCCAACCAGACGTCAGTACTGTGACCAGGCCGACAACCACCATGGTGCCGGCGAACGTGGCCAGACGGGCCCACGTGGTGGAGCGATTCCACTTATCCACGAGCCCGGCAGCAAGGGCAGCAGGCCAGAGTTTCGACATCGCCGCAAATCCCAATAGTGCGGAGGCTACCTTGGGGTGATTGAACAATGCAGCAGCAGCGATAGCCACCAAGAGGCCAGGGATGAGATCCAGACGGGAATACGCAATGGGGCCTGTAGCCGCGCAAAAAGCCGTCCAGAATAACGCCGCCCGATGGCTTTGATTCAGCAGATAGAAGAAGAATGCGGTGCTGAGCAGGATCAAGAAGCCCGAAAAAACGACGAGGAATGTGTGGGTGTGGTCGCCGCACAGCCACACGATGGCGCGTACCGGCCATAATCCCGCATCCGGATACTCAGTGAGTGGCACCGCTCCGTGGAGTGGTTTCGTGGGCTCATGTACTGAATTACGGAAGTAATACAGCGGATCGCCCTTGGCGAAAGGCCAGAAGACCAAAACGCTGATCAGAATCGCCTGCACCAACGCCCACGCGCCGATGATTCGGGATCGAGTCCAGTGGGCGGAGGATAGGTTTTGCTGATCATGCACAGAAGTGAACTGTACCTAAGACTCTTCTGCTTCCATAGCAATGGCACGGATGGTCTGCTGAATTCCTTGAGCAAGGCCAGCTTCGAATTTTTCCTCCCCACCGAGAAATGCAGCCACCAACGCTCGCGACACCAGTGAGGTCTTCCCTCCTGCCACGATCCGCTTCTCTGTGAGCGTGGCGGTTCCGTCGGCGGAAGTCTCTAGTTCGAAACGCCAACGCGAGCGGTTGAGGGGGATCTTGAACTCGAAGACTTTCTCCGGCACGACTTCTGTGACTACTGCCCACGTCGGCCACCACAATAAGCCTTGGCGATTGATGTTGAGGTAGATCGTACCTGGCGTAGGGGTGCTGCCGGAGTTGCTCGAGTTGCCCGAACCGCTGGAGCGCTTACGGTTTAGCACAATCATTTTCTTGCACTGTGGGCTGCGGTCTCCCATTGCGGTGAGGTTGATAACGCGCTGCAGAATCTGTCGGGTTCGCGTTAAACGTCCATGACCAGTGCGGAATCCATCTCGCCATGCCGGGAACACTCTGCGGTCCATCCCATCGGGTTCACCTGAACCTTCATGCGGCGGCCACACAGTGGGCAGAAGCGCGGCGGTTCCAAACCCGCCACCGCCCCACGACTCGCCTGTGCAAGTGCCCCGCGGCCGACGCGCAAAGACTTATCAGAAGAATCGAGGGGTTGGCCCGTATGGGCGTCATACAGCGGAGTACCGCCGAGAACATAGAGAGCGGTGAGTTCGCTGAGGGGAGTACTAGAGGACATTGCGGTGAGCCTACAGCGTTGCGTTCAGAGCCTTGATCGGCAGCTGCAGCTTGCCGAGCATGTCCACGTCGCGCTCAGCGGGGCGGCCCAGCGTGGTCAGGTAGTTGCCCACAATAACAGCATTAATGCCGCCGAGTAGACCCTTTTCTGCGCCCAGGTCGCCCAGAGTCAGCTCGCGACCACCGGCGAAACGCAGAAGCTGGCGGGGTAGCGCCAGACGGAAGGCGCCGATGGTGCGCAGCGCATCATTGACGGGCATTGGTTCGATATCGGCGAAGGGGGTGCCCGGGCGCGGGTCGAAGAAGTTCAGCGGAACTTCGGTGGGATCGAGGTTCTGCAGGTCGATGGCGAACTCTGCACGCTGCTCGACCGTCTCGCCCATGCCGACGATGCCGCCGCAGCACACTTCCATACCTGCGTCGCGCACCATCTCCAGGGTGGAGGTGCGCTCCTCCCACGTGTGGGTCGTAACAACTTCCGGGAAGTAGCTCTTGCAGGTCTCCAAGTTGTGGTTGTAGCGGTGCACACCGAGTTCCTTGAGGCGGTCAACCTGCTCCTGGGTGAGGATGCCGATGGAGGCGGCGATGTTGATGTCCACCTCTGCCTGGATGGCGGCGATAGCCTTAGCCATTTGGTTCATCAGATCCTCGTCAGGCCCCTTAACGGCGGCGACGATGCAGAACTCAGTGGCGCCGGTCTTGGCGGTCTGCTTTGCGGCCTCGATCAGCTGGGCAATGTCCAACTGGATGGAACGCACTGGAGATTCGAATAGTCCCGACTGTGCGCAGAAGTGGCAATCCTCGGGGCAGCCACCAGTCTGCAGGGAAATAATGCCCTCCATCTCCACGGCATCACCACACCACTTCAGACGCACTTGGTGGGCGAGGTCTAGCAGCTCGTCCAGGTGCTCATCGCCGAGCTGCAGAACCTGCAGGGTTTCCTCGTAGTTCAGGGGCTCGCCATTTTCCAGCACCTTCGTGCGCGCGAGCTTTAGAATCTCGGGGGTATCGGTGGCCTTGGTAGCTTCAGTGGTCGTCATCGTCGGTCTCCTCTAGTTCTCGTGCGAGTTATGGTGGCGTATCGCTCTTGAACGCTGTTTAGTTTCACATGCTAACTTACTGCCATTGCGGCGTGCGACATACCGGGCGCTCAGGGAACTTCGCGGGGGTGGGGAAGCAAGCGGGGAACATGCGCGGTGCAAAGAAAATGTGGCGCCTCCCCAAGAAGAAGCGCCACATTAAAGAACTCAAGCGAGTTTTATGCGTGCTCGTCAGCCTGCTGGTTGGAAGGCTGAACCGTCCACTCCGGTGGCACGTCCTTGCCGGATTCCTCGTCCTGCTCTGCCTGCTCGGCCGTTTCCTGAACGATGCCCTTGGCGTGGTGGCTCGGTGCGTAGATGGCGTACACCTGCATCGGCTCTTCACCAGTGTTGATGATGTCGTGCCATACGCCCGCCGGAACCTGTACGGCCCAGCCGTCGGAGACCTCTTGCTGGATGGTCATGTTGTCCTTGTCGGGGCCCATGATGCACTTGCCAACTCCCGCATCTAGGCGCAGGAACTGGTCGGTATCGTGGTGCACCTCCAGGCCGATCGAATCGCCGGGAGCGATAGACATGAGGGTTACCTGCAGGTACTTACCCGTCCATGCGGTGGTTCGGTAGTTGGTGTTTTCTCGGGTGGCAGTTTCAATGTCAAAGACGTTGGCTTCTGGTCCGTTATCGACAATCTTCATGATTCTCCTTCCGAATTGCCCCACCGGTGATGTTGAGCTGACCGTCCAGCTCCTACCGGTGCGACGTCCTCCACCACCCATACTAGGTCGATGATTCAGGAGCCTCAGATGCGTAGCAGCTCCGCTACCTGGTCCTGCCAAACCTGTAACACTGGAGGCATGGCTACTTCTGACATCTATTGGAAGGACAACCCCGGCCGTCCTGGCGCCTGGGAAGTCGCGGGCCTGCGTTGGCTCGCCGACGCTCCGAGCGGAGTGCCCGTCGTCACTGTTCACGAACACAATGAACGCGGTCTGGGGATTGATCGTGTTTCTTCGATGACGCCCACATGCGCCATGGCCGAAGATTTTGGAAGAAAGCTGGCGTTAACCCACGCCGCGGCCGCGCCACACTTCGGTTTCTCGCCGACGGGAGAGTCAGGATTCCAAGGCCCCAACGACAACCTCTTGGAGCTTCCCCTCAAGCCTTACGAAAACTGGGGCGAGTTTTATGCCAACGTGTGCCTGGCACCGCTGATCGAGCGAGTCTTCGACAATGCTCCAGCAGAGATCACGCAGCTACTAGAAAGTTTGCGCGCCGGGCAGTTGGATGACGGCACACCTCCGGCCCGCATCCACGGCGATCTGTGGGCGGGGAATGTGTTGTGGGGGAAGGTGGCGTCAACAAATAGGACAGGAGGAATCCTTATCGACCCGAGCGCGCATGGTGGGCATCCGCGTGCTGATCTGGCGGCGCTACGGCTATTCGGTGCACCGCACTTAAGCTGCATCGAGGGCGCGTACTTTGAGGTGGCAAGTGAACAGGGCGTGCTGGGTGCAGAAGAGCCTGGTTGGGGTACAGGTTCACGAAGTGTTGACCTGCATCAACAGCACCTTCTATGGCTCCATGCGGCAGTTTTCGGTGGTGGCTACGTGGGGGAGGCTAAAGCGGCGGCGGCGCGTGTGATTCGCACATTGTAAAGGTGCCCGAGAGGCGGCCGCGGAGTAAGGTCGACTCTCGGACTAAAAATACAACTATCTTCGTAAAGGGGTTCCTGAAGCGTGAAGAGAACATTCTCCATCGCTATGGCCTTCGTCGGACTAACCGTCGGCGCGGGTTTCGCTACTGGCCAAGAAGTCATCCAGTACTTCGTTTCCTTCGGAATGAACGGAATCTGGGGTGCCGTGCTCGCCGGCATCGTCATGACTATCGCGGGCAGTGTGATCCTGCAGGTCGGCAGTTATTTCCTGGCCGACGAGCACCGGATGGTGTTCCGCAATGTAGCGCATCCGATTGTGTCGCGGTTCCTCGATATCTCTGTAACGCTGACCCTTTTCGCCGTTGGTTTCGTGATGCTCGCCGGTGCGGGCTCCAACCTGGAACAGCAATTTGGCCTGCCAGCCTGGGCGGGTGCGCTGATCATGACCGGCGTGGTGCTAGCAGCCGGAATGCTGGATGTGGAGAAGGTTAGCCAGGTGATCGGAGCGCTCACTCCGCTGATCATCGTGGCTGTCGTGTTCGCCTTCGTTTACACGATGATGCACATGCCCGCCGATACTTCCCACCTGAGCGAAGCTGCTATGGCGGAAGATTCGCCGGTTTCCCCGTGGTTCCTATCTGCCGTGAACTACAACGGTCTGGCTCTACTGCTGGGTGTATCGATGTCCCTGGTGATCGGCGGTAACTATGCCTCGCCGAAGGAGGCCGGTATCGGTGGCCTGATGGGTGGCGCGCTGTACACGGTAATGCTGATCATCGCGGCTATCACGCTGTACCTCAACATTGAGAAGGTGTCCGGCAGCGATGTGCCGATGTTGGAATTGATGAATCAGGTCCACCCGACCTTGGGCGTGATCATGGCAATCATCATCTTCTTCATGATCTTCAACACGGCGATCGGCATGTTTTATGCCCTGGGTAAGCGCCTAACCGCCAGCACGGACAAGTCTTTCCGTCCGGTGTTCGTTGTGGTGACGCTGATTGGCTATGGCATCAGCTTCGTAGGCTTCGACACCTTGATGACGTACGTCTACCCGGTGATCGGCTACATCGGCATTGTGATGATCGTCATCATGATCGCGTGGTGGGTGCGCTCCCGCCGTCGCATTTTCGTGGAGGCTAAGCGCCGCGACCGTATCCACGAGCTCGCCCACGCGCGCGAGCATAAGGATAGCGACTACACGGAAAAGGATCGCCAGGAGATGCGCAAGCTGGTTGGCGAATCCAATATCGACGATAAAACGCTGCACAAGACCATCACCGACGAGGTGAAAGACGAGATCGACCAGTAGGCTAAATATCCATGTTGGGCGAGATTTGTGACGCATATGTGACGGCTGCAATCAGTTCTGCGGATCTCGCCCCGCCACAGGGATGGGGGCCGGTGCTGAAGGAACAACTCGGCATCGAACTGTGGCGTATTCCGATTGTGATGGTCGCCGCAATCGGCATCTACTTCACTTTCCTCATTGCGGTGAGGCTCTTTGGCCAGCGCATTTTGAGCCCGCTAGGGGGCTTCGATGCCGTCGTTATTTTTATGTTCGGCGCTGTAGCGGGCCGTGCCGTGCTGGGGCACCCGCCGTCATTAGCTGCGGGCGTCATTGGCCTTCTTACCCTCATGGGCATGGAGGCCATCTTCGGGGTGGTGCAGGACGTTGTGGGGTTGCGTCGCACAATTAACCCGCCCCCGACGGTGTTGGTCGCTCACGGCGAGTTGGTCGAGGAGACACTCAAGCGTCAGCACATTACCGACAATGCAATCGCTACTGCGTTGCGCAAGGCTGGGGTGCGGGATATGAGCGAAGTCGCTTGCATGGTGCTGGAGTCCAATGGTTCCATCTCCACCCTGCGCGAGGGTCACGAGATCGACCCTTCTTTGTTGTTGGGAGTGGAGGGTGCCGAAAGGGTAGTGACGCCCCCTCGGCCCAGCGAACCTTAGGCGTTCAGTACTGGATGCAGTCGCTTCATGGTCCACGTTTGCTGGCTGCGCGCCGATAGCGTGGTGACCAGGAAGGCGCCGAGTCCGACCAGTATCAGCACTCCGACTGCGATCGGTAGGCGTTCATCGTAGAAGCCGTAGATCAGCTGCCTGAAGCCGTTGACTGTGTATGTCATCGGATCGAATGGGTGCAGGAATTGGAAGAACTTGTTCTGGGTCTCGATGGGGTAGAGGCCACCCGAGGCAACGATTTGCAGCATTAGCACCGCCAGTGCCGCCACTCTGCCTGGCCCGGGGCCCAGGAAGGCGATAAAGGCCTGGTTCATCAGCATCCACACGAGCGCCACGAGTGCGGCGAAGAGGAATAGCCCTGGGATGTTGGCGGTATCCATACCCACGCCCCAGATAGTTACCGCCACGACTACACAGGCCTGCAGGACGGCGATAATGCCGGTTGGCAGGAAGCCGGAGAGTGCCGCGCGCCACGAGTGCACGCCGGAGTTCACCGTGCGAGCCTGCAGTGGCTTAATCATGACGTACACCATGATGCCGCCGATGAAGAGCGCCATACTGAAGAAGAACGGTGCCATACCGGCGCCGAAGGTGTTGGTGCCGGAATCGTTGTCGGACTGCATCTGCACAGGTCCGCCGATGGTGGATGCGGTGGCGAGGCGCTGCCCCTCGTTCCACTTCGGCACCTGCTTGGCACCATCGGAGAGCTTGTCACGCAGCTCGGTGGCGCCATTATTGAGCTTGACGGTGCCATCCTTGGCCTTGGAGGTTGCGTCGGTGAGCTGGTCGGCACCATCCTTTAGCTTGGTGTTGCCGTCGTCGAGTTGGATGATGCCATCCTTCAACTTGCCAGCGCCGTCCGAGGCATCGCCGAGCTTGGTGTTCAGGGTCTGCGCGCCATCGTCGATCTTGTTTACGCCGTCTTGCAGCTGCTTGAACTGTGCCGGCAGGCCGGAAAGCTCGCCGACACCCTTGCGCAGTGGGGCATTCGGGTCATTCAGCTGGTAGGACAGCTGCGCCGAGCCATCGGCCAGACGTTTGAGGTCGGCCGCGTTTTGAGACTTCGGCCCCAGCCCCTGGGTATCCAAAGAGTTAGCTGCCTTGTCCAGTTCATTTGCCGCATTGATGGCGGAGGGCAGACCGGTGGCTCGCAGGTCGCGGGAGATATTGCGCAGGTTTGTTGCTTGGTCGCTTTGCACCTTCGTGACGGTGCCGAGCTTGTTGCGTAGCTTCTGTACGCCGTCGTTCACCTGGCTTGCACCGTCGCCGAGCTTATCGACGCCAGTTTCCAGCTGATTTAGCTTTCCACTTTGACCGTTGAGCTTGTTTGCCGCAGCGTTTACCTTCGTGGCCAGCTCGCCCGTGCCGTCAGAGAGTTTGCCGGCACCGTCGTGCAGCTTGGAAATACCATCGTCGAGTTCAGTCGCGCCCTTGCGCAACTTGCCGGAGCCATCCTTGGCCTTGGAGATGCCGTCGGAGAGTTTGTTCGCGCCGTCGTCGAGTTTGCTGGAGCCGTCCTTCAGTTCAGCGGTGCCGTCGGCGAGTTTACCTGCTCCGAGAGCAGCCTTTTGCATACCGCTGCCGGCATCGACCACGCCGACCAGGACCTTGTCCACGGCCTCGGTGCTGATCTTGTCGCCAACGACACTGATGACCTCACGCATGACGTTCTGGCCGATCATGGTGGACAGATAGCCATTGGCGTCGTTGTACGTGCTGATGAGGTTGGCTTTCTCCGGGGTTTCAGAGGTGGGGGAGGCCACGGCTTCGGAGAAGTTCTCCGGTAGCTCAAGCGAGAAATAGTATTCGCCGGATTCCACGCCCTTACGGGCATCCTCGGCGTCGGTTTCGATCCAACTGATCTGATCGTTTTCCTTTAAGCCCTCGATCACCTTATCGCCGGCGCGGAGCTGCTCGCCCTTCACATTCGCGCCCTTATCACTGTTGACCAGGGCGACGGGAAGCGAGTTGAGGTGCCCAAAAGGGTTCCAAAACGCCCAGAGGTACAGGGCGGAGTACAGCAGCGGCATGAGTACCAGGATCACGAGTGCAATTCGCGTCAACCGGTTGCGCTTGAAGCTGCGGATTTCGCTGTTGAGTTTGAATCCGGCGAGCATTAACGGTTCTCCTTTGGCTCTGCGATGTGGGTGGAGGTGTCTTCGGGGATGTCGAGGTCGTCTAGTTCTGGATCGTATTCCGGATCGTTTTCCGGATTGGGTTCCGAATTGTCATGTGGACTGTCTTGGGAACCGCTATAGGCCGGTTCACTATCCATCGGGTCACTGTATTCGCACAGTCCGGTATGAATCGGGTGCGTGTGGCCAGCGTTGGCGTCAATTTCAATAACCTTGTTCGGTGCAACGGGGCCAACAATTGGGTTAGCGGAGTTGACGATCACCGGAATATCTTCCGACAGGCGTTCGAGCACCTGTAGCAGAATTGCTCGGTCATCGTTTTCGTGTACCTGCTCAATATCGTCCATGATCAGCAGTTCGACGGGCTTGTTATCAGCGGGCGATAAAGCCAAGCTGATGCGAAGCATGATCTTGTCGAGATTGTCCAACTGGGAGATGTAGGCATCCAGCGGGGGAAGGTCACGATCGCCGTAGACGTGGGAGCAGATACGCTCCAGATCTTCCTGGGTGGCCTTACCCATTGGCATGAACCAGTGCTTTGACCACGACAGGGACTCGGTGAGGATGTCCTGGACAGTAACTGAACGCTCTAATAGGTCGATTTGCTCCACGCCGGCGATGGCGACGCGGGAGCGAATTGGGCGAGGCTTGGATTCGCCGAGAACACTCAGCGAGCCGCCCGTGGGCTTCATGCGACCCGAAAGAACCAGGGCGAGAGCCGTGCGGCCGGAGCCGCCCTTGCCGAGCAGATTGGTTAGCCCCTGGCTGGGCACGGCGAAGCTAAGGGGGCCGAATACTTTGCCCTCATCGCCTTTAAGCTCGAGATCCTGGGCTTCTACTGCATAGGAAGACATGGCTTTACCTGATTTCTTGGAGAGTGGGAAGCGCGGTCTATTTCATCAGACACCCTGGGTATTTTTGTAGATTTTGACGATTTCGTCAATTTTCGTTGTGGTGTGGCGAAATAGCGCTATACGTTGCCGTATAGCGCTTAGTTTATAGTGTGTTGGGCAGTAGCCGCTTGGCTATATTGCCGCCCCGAAGATGCTGCCGACCGCGAAGGTCACCGCCAAGGCGAGCATTCCGCCAATCACGATGCGCAGTATTGCGCGGGTCTTTGGCACGTTACTTAGGTGAGCCGACAGGGCGCCGGTGAGCGCCAGAGCCACGAGGGTCACGCCGAAGATGACGGCGACGGGAGCGAAGAGGGCAGCAGCAAAAGGTAATGCGGCGCCCAGGATGAAGGAAATGAAGGAGGCGATGCCTGCCGACCATGGGTTAACGAGCTGGCTCATTCCCATGGTGCGCTCGGAATCGCGTTGCGAGGAAACGGAGACGTACTCGCCCAGGGCCATAGAGACGGCACCGCCGATGACGGCTGCCAGGCCGGACATGGCAATAGTCTGCGGGTTGCTGGTGGCGCCGGCTACACCAACGAGAACAGCAGCGGTGGAGACGATACCGTCGTTGGCGCCGAGGACGGCCGCGCGCAGACGGTTGAGGCTTTCGCCGTGGTTGTCGTCCACGGTGGCGTGCGCGTTCTGTTCGGGGGTTTCTGTATGTGCGGCGTGCTCGGCCTGCACGGCGCGTCCAGTGTGCTTGGCACGTGCGGCAGAGGTGGTCACTTCAGTCGTCGCAATGGTGACGGTCTGGCACTCGCACGCGTCGACGGCCACGCAGCTGCCGTCGTAGTAGCGATCACAAGGACAAGATACTGAAGTGCTCATGGCTCAAGTATTGCCGGGTTGGAGAGGCGCCACAAGCATTGGAAGGCTACCTTCACGCAGGTCAGGGTATCTTTTGTTAGGTGACGCTGGGGTTGGGGGAGGCCATTTTGGTAACGAGCCTGGCAGCTACCAGCGCTGGCGCTGACTTATGGAACGGGCTCGCTGTTCGGCGGGGGTGGCTTAGGCGAAAGTCCTTAGTTCGCCTCTAAGCCAGAGCACCAACCGGCCTGGCAACCGGTCGGTGCAAAAACGACTAGCAGCCAACTAGCAGTCGTAGTACATTTCGAACTCCTGCGGGGTCGGACGCAGGCGTACAGGTGCGATCTCATTGTCGAACTTGTAGGAGATGTACGTATCGATCAGATCGTCGGTGAATACGCCGCCCTCGGTCAGGAACTCGTTGTCCTCCTCCAGAGCCTTCAGAGAAGCCTCCAGGCTGGTCGGAGCCTGCGGGATATCCTTAGCTTCCTCCGGCGGCAGCTCGTAGAGGTCCTTATCCACCGGAGCGTGCGGCTCGATGCGGTTCTTCACGCCGTCCAGGCCAGCCAGCATCATTGCGGCGAAGCCGAAGTACGGGTTACCACTTGGGTCCGGAGCGCGGAACTCAATGCGCTTAGCCTTCGCATTGGAGCCGGTGATCGGGATACGGACCGCAGCAGAGCGGTTACGCTGCGAGTAAACCAGGTTAATCGGAGCCTCGAAGCCCGGAACCAGACGGTGGTAGGAGTTCAGCGTCGGGTTGGTGAAGGCCAGCACCGCACCAGCGTGCTTCAGGATGCCGCCGATGTAGTAGCGAGCGATGTCGGACAGACCGGCGTAACCGGACTCATCGTAGAACAGCGGCTCGCCGTCCTTCCACAGCGACTGGTGGGCGTGCATACCCGAACCGTTGTCGCCAGCCAGCGGCTTCGGCATGAAGGTCGCGGACTTGCCGGCCTGCCATGCGGTGTTCTTGATGATGTACTTGAAGGACTGCAGATCATCCGCAGCGTGGAGCAGGGTGTTGAACTGGTAGTTGATCTCCTGCTGGCCACCGGTGCCAACCTCGTGGTGGGCGCGCTCCAGCTTGAAGTCGGCATTTGCCAGGTTGCGGCACATGTCGTCACGGAGATCCTGGTAGTGGTCGTACGGGGCAACAGGGAAGTAGCCGCCCTTCATACGGGTCTTGTAGCCCAGGTTCGGGGTGCCGTCCGGGTTGACCTCCGCACCGCGGTTCCACCAACCTTCAACGGAGTCCAGCTCGTAGAACGCACGGTTCGTGTCCGTCTCGAAGCGAGCGGAGTCGAACAGGTAGAACTCGGCCTCTGCACCGAAGAAGCAGGTATCCGCAATGCCCGTGGAGGTCAGGTACTGCTCCGCCTTGCGGGCAACGTTACGCGGGTCGCGGGAGAACGGCTCGCGGGTAAAAGGATCGTGGACGAAGAACTTCACGTTCAGCGTCTTAGCCTTGCGGAACGGATCGATCCGGGCAGTCTGCAGATCTGGCAGCAGGTTCATGTCCGACTCTTCAATGGTCGTGAACCCACGGACGGACGAACCGTCGAAGGCCAGGCCCTCCTCAATCGCATCCTCGTCGAATTCCGAAGCAGGGATGGTGAAGTGCTGCTCGATACCGGGCACATCGGTGAAGCGAACGTCCACGAACTCGACGTCGTTGTCCTTGATGTACTTGACGACTTCTTCTGCACTCTTGAATGACACTGTATTTTCTTCCGTTCCTTGCAGTGGGAATCTCAAACTGTTGCGACAATATATAAAAGCAACACCATCGATCCTACGCATACTGGGCGAAGGTTCAGGCAAAAATATACAAAATTATGCCACCAACATGGGGGACGCTAGGCTCTAAACCATCATGAGTGAATCGCGTAGCTGGCTTGAAGGCCCCCTTGTTCCAGGCGAAAACGAAGACCTCGCCGAACTGAGTCCATACCCCGGTGCCCGCCTCGGGCTCCCTAAGGACGGACCTGGTTCTCTTTCCCCCTTGTTCCCCCGCATCGGTGCCCTGGCCATCGACTGGCTGGCCTGCTACGCCCTGGCGTGGTTTGTCGTCTCCATGACTTCCGCGCTGGGCGATTCAGCTACCGCCACGATCATCTTCTTTATCGTGTGGCGCATCCTCACCGTCTGGCTGTTCGCCCAGTCACCCGGGCACGCCATCCTTGGCATCGGTGTGGCTCGCATTGATCAGCCCGACCAGCGCGTAGGCCTATGGCGCGCAGCAGTCCGCGCGCTGCTGACAGTCTTCCTGTTCCCCCCGATTATTCAAGACACCGATGGCCGTGGCATGCATGACCGCGCCACCGGCACCGCGGTCATCCGCACCCGCTAGGGGTTACTTCTTTCCGCGCTGCGCTGCGCGACGGGCACGGCGATTCATGCCGGACATCTTTGCGCCCTTCGGCATGGGGCCCTTCGGCATGTTGCTATTCGGGCTGCTTAGTCGCGAGATCGACTCAACCTTGGAGTTAAGGGCGTCAACCTCATTCTTCTTGATGTTGCGCGGCATGCGCATCAGGTGGTTCTGCAGCTTCTTTACCGGCACCTGCCCCTCTTCATTGCCGACGATGACGTCGTAGATGGGGGTTTTGCCGAGGATGCGGGCGAGCTTCTTCCGCTCCTGCGCCATCATCGGCTTCAGTCGGTGCGGGGAGCCCTCGCCAACCAGCACGACGCCGGGGGTGCCTACCACGCGGTGCACTGCGTCCATATGGGTGTTCGACGCCACGCCGGTCTCCGTAATCCACTTCATGCCTACGCCATCACGCATGTTGGTCAGAGCCCATGCAGCGGCTCCCGCTTCGCCCTCAATCTGGTCGTACACGCCGGTCTGCAGACGACGGGAGAATGTCCACATTGCCGCGATGACGCCGATGAAGATACCTACGATCAGGTTCAGCCACCACCAGCCGAACACCAGGCTAAGTAGCAGCATCAGCACAACGGGAATCAGGAAGGCCAACACCATGAACGGGATAAGCTTCTTATCCCGTCCCTTCTGTAGCTTAAAGGCCTGCCACAGCTGGGAGCGCGTCTGCTTGCGCTGCTCCTTCTTTGCAGCCTTGGCAGCCTTCTTATCTTCCTTGACTCTTACGTCCTTTTTATCCTTCGCCATGGACTTAACAATAAGGCATGAATAAAGGCGGGGCGAAAGTGCCCCGCCGTGGATTAACTGGCTGCCTCGGTCAGACGCTGGTGTGGGCGCCGACCTCAGTGCCTACGAAGCCTCAGTGCGAACTGTGGCTCCGGCCTAGCGGCGCGAAGCGGTAACTGGCGTATCTTCCGAAGCTCCGTAGCGCTCCAAGAGAGTAGAAGCTTCCTGGGAGGTAGTGGAATCCAGGGTGTCCTCCAGGTGCTTCAGGTTCTCTGGGATAGCCTCGCCACGCGCCTGCTTGGCCTGTGCGTATAGGCGGCCAGCGCGGTAGGAGGAACGCACCAACGGGCCGGACATGACAGCCTTGATGCCCAACTCGTAAGCGGCATCGGTATGCTCCATGAACTCCTCCGGCTTAACCCAGCGCTCGATCGGATGGTGCATGGAAGACGGGCGCAGGTACTGGGTGATCGTCAGAATATCCGTGCCGGCATCGGCCAGATCCTTGATCGCCGCGCGCACCTCCTCCTTCTTCTCGCCCATGCCGAGGATCAGGTTGGACTTCGTCACCAGACCGTAGTCGTGTGCTGCCTGGATGACTTCCAGGGAGCGGTCGTACTTAAAGGCCGGGCGGATGCGCTTAAAGATACGGGGGACGGTCTCCAGGTTGTGTGCAAACACCTCCGGCTGAGAATCGAAAACAACCTTCAGCAGTTCCGGGCGGTTGGAGAAGTCCGGCGTCAGATTTTCCACGCCCGTGTTGGGGTTCAGCTCGTGGATCTTCTTGACGACCTCGGCATACAGCCATGCACCCTCATCGTCGAGGTCATCGCGGGTCACGCCGGTGATGGTGGCGTAACGCAGTCCCATCTCGCGCACATTCTCCGCCACGCGGCGCGGTTCATCCCGATCCAGCGGGGACGGGCGGCCAGACTTAATCTGGCAGAAGTCACAGCGTCGCGAGCAGGTATCGCCACCGATGAGGAATGTCGCCTCGCGGTCTTCCCAGCACTCGTTGATGTTGGGGCAGCCAGCCTCCTGGCACACGGTGTGTAGGCCAGCGCCCTTCACGCGATTTTTAATGTCCCGATACTCCGGGCCGACCTTGGCGGTCGTGCGGATCCACCGAGGCTTCGACTCGATGGGGGTTTCGGCATTCTTCGCCTCGATGCGGAGCATCCGGCGTCCATCTGCGGTCACACTCATGGCGACTAGCCTACGCCGGGGGTACCTAGGAATCCACCTGCAAGTCGCCGTTCAGCGCGTCGACGAGATGCCGGGCGAGCAGCGGCTGGGCGTCAGAAACACTAACCTTGCGTCCCAACTCTTCGGTAAGGGTCGTGACCCCCGCGTCCGCCAGTCCGCAGGGCACAATGTGGTCGTAGTACTCCATGGTGTTGTCGCAGTTCAGGGATACACCGTGCATGGTCACGCCGCGGGTGACGCGGATGCCGATTGCGGCGATCTTTCGTGCGGGCTTGAGCTCGTTATTGATGACGCCCGCAGGCAGCCACACGCCCGAACGTCCGTCAACGCGGCCCGTGCCATGGAGGCCCAGGTCTTCGCAGGTTTGGATTAGCGCCTGTTCGAGGCGGCGAACGTAGTCGACTACGTCCACCGGGTCGGCAAGTTGGATGATGGGGTAGGCGACTAGCTGGCCGGGGCCGTGCCAGGTGATGCGTCCTCCGCGGTCGACGTCAACGACTGGTAGGCCGTTGGTCGGGCGGTCGGAATCTTGGGTGCGTTTGCCGGCGGTGTATGTCGGCGGGTGCTGGAGGAGAAGGATGGTGTCGGGGATTTTGTCCTCGGCGCGCTGAGCGGCGAGATCCGCCTGGAGGTGCCAGGTGGATTCGTAGTCGACGGTGCCGAGGTCGCGGATGTCGATGTCTGCGGCGGGGGCGCTGGTTGGCGTGTCTGCGCCAGGTGTGGTGGCTGGTGTGCCTGCGGTAGGTGTGGTGGCTGGTGTACCTGCGGCGGGTGTGGTGGCTGGACTACCTGCGCCGAATTTGCTGATTGCATTGGATTTGCGGATGCTGCCTTGCTGGAATCCCATGGTGGCGATAGTACTCCAGCGGTTAAGAGCCTTGGATCTGGTGGTGCAGGTTAGGGCGCAGGTGGTGAGCGCTGTCTGAGGGTGAGCATTGTCAGAGGGTGGGCATTGTCGGAGAGTGATCACTGTCGGAGTGGTTAAGCACCTTGTAGGTCACCATGTGCTCGTCATTTGCGGCCGAGAAACGGACGAATGTCGTTGAATCGGGATTCTGCAAAAAGGGAACCCGGATTCAATTATTCTGAAACTCTCTGACCTGCACGTTTGGATAAGTGGGAATAGTTGTCTTTAACAGATTCCCGATCTAACGACATTTGGGGGTCCGGGCACCTACTGTGACCGGGCTGAGGGTCTGTCTGGCAAGGCTGGTGAGGTTGGTGGGGCTGGTGAGGCTGGTGGGAAGTGGCAGGAAAGGCCGCGCAATGCAGAACGCCGACCCCGCGGGAAGCGGGGTCGACGCTTTGCCAGGATAGCTGGCGCTTAATGGCGGGCAGCAGCTAACAGCCTAGAGCTCCAGATCCTCGGTGAAGTCCGAGTTCTCCAGGCGATCACGCAGGGTGGACATGAAGCGGCCTGCATCGGCACCGTCAATCACCTGGTGATCGTAGGTCATCGGCAGGAAGACCATCTGGCGGATGGCGATAGCCTCGCCGTCATCCTCACTCAGCACAACCGGACGCTTCACAATGGCACCCGTGCCGATCATGGCAGCCTGCGGCGGAACCAGGATCGGAGTATCTGTCAGGGCTCCCTCAGAACCGATATTGGTGATGGTGAAGGTGCCGCCGGACAGATCATTCGGCTTCAGCTTCTTGTTGCGCGCGCGGTCAGCAATGTCCACGATGGCCTTGGCCAGCTCCGGCAGGGTCATATCCTGCGCATCGTGGATAACCGGGCTCAGCAGGCCAGCCTCCGTATCCACGGCAATGCCCAGGTTCACCCGCTCGTGGTAGGTCATTTCCTTGGTCTCTGCATTGTAGGAAGCATTGACATTCGGGTGGGAGATCAGCGCCTCGACCGCTGCCTTCGCGAAGAACGGCAGGTAGGTCAGGTTCACACCGTGCTTATCTGCAAAGGCCTGCTTGTTGGCCTTGCGCAGTTCTGCGATGTGAGTCATGTCGACCTCGTGAACCTGCGTCAGCTGAGCAGCTGCGTGCAGGGAATCCAGGGTGGTCTTTGCGGTGATCTCGCGGATACGGCTGACCTTCTTGGTCGTGCCACGCAGCTCCTGCTTGGCCGGGTCGACCTTGTAGGAGGAAGCTCGCGGACCAGCTGGGGAAGCGGACTTCGCAGAGGAATCAGATGCAGCGGAGCCAGATGCGGAGGTGCCTTCCGCCGCTGCCAGGATGTCCTGCTTGCGGATACGGCCGCCGACGCCGGTTCCCTCGACGCTAGACAGATCGACGCCATGCTTTTCAGCAAGCTTGCGTACCAGCGGAGTGACATAAGGGAGGTTGCCCTCGGCAGGCTTCGACTTCTTTGCATCCGTCTTGGATGACTTAGCTTCGGCCTTCTTCTCGGCCTGCTTAGCTTCTGCCTTCTTCTCCTCGGCCTGTGGCTCGGCCTTGTCCTCGGCCTTCTTGTTCTCGGCCTTCTCCTCAGCCTCGTTAGCTTCGTCAGCCTTGTCGTCCTGCTTCTTGTCCTCGGACTTGGAGCTGGATGCACTGGCGTTTTCGTCGCCGATGCGGGCGATGACTGCACCGACGTCGACAGTGTCGTCTTCGTTGGCCAGGATCTCTACCAGGGTTCCTGCGACCGGGGAGGGGATCTCGGTGTCGACCTTATCGGTGGAGACCTCCAGCAGCGGCTCGTCGACCTCAACCTTGTCGCCGACCTTCTTCAGCCACTGGGTGATGGTGCCCTCGGTGACGGACTCGCCGAGCTCCGGCATGGTGACGTCCTCAGCCTCGCCGGAAGCGGAACCAGAGTTATCGGAAGCCTCGTCAGTCTTCTTCTCCTCGGCCTGTGGCTCGGCCTTCTCCTCAGCCTTGTTAGCTTCGTCAGCCTTGTCGTCCTGCTTCTTGTCCTCGGACTTGGAGCTGAATGCAGTAGCGTTTTCGTCGCCGATGCGAGCGATGACTGCGCCGACGTCGACAGTGTCGTCTTCGTTAGCCAGGATCTCTACCAGGGTGCCTGCGACCGGGGAGGGGATCTCGGTGTCGACCTTATCTGTGGAGACCTCCAGCAGTGGCTCGTCGACCTCGACCTTGTCGCCGACCTTCTTCAGCCACTGGGTGATGGTGCCCTCGGTGACGGACTCGCCGAGCTCCGGCATGGTGACGTCCTCAGCCTCGCCGGAGCCAGAGCCGGATTCAGCGCCAGAGTCGTCAGAGGACTCGGACTCGGAGTCGTCGGAGTCGGACTTCTCAGCACCGGACTCCTCGGCAGCGTCGCTGGAATCGTCGTCGCTGGAGCTGTCGGCGTCAGAACCAGAAGGCTCCTCGCCCTCCTCGCCGATTTCCGCGATGACGGCACCGACATCCACGGTGTCGTCTTCCTCGGCAATAATCTTCAGCAGCACACCACTCGCGGGGGAAGGGATCTCCGTATCAACCTTGTCGGTCGATACCTCAAGCAACGGCTCGTCAACGGAGACCTTGTCTCCGACCTTCTTCAGCCACTGAGTAACGGTGCCCTCGGTTACGGACTCGCCCAGTTCGGGCATTTCGACGGAGTACGCCATGGTGTTTGAAGCTCCTCAAGCTAAACGAAAATCAGCTGTGGTTATTTGGTTGAAATACTACATAAGTCTACGCGCCTTGACCCACCACCGTTGTCTGCCCCCTCACCCCTTCTTTGTTGACGCCACCTCACGCCCCGCGCACCTTTGGGGAACCGCTGGGTCCGTGAACTAGAATCGCTAAGCGTGTTTAATCTTTTCGGCCGGAACAAAAACAGCTCCACCAGACCACCGCGTGCACCGGGGGAGACTATCCGACCCAAGGACCTCAGTTACCTCCAGCAATGGGCGGGGGCACGCCGCGGCGTGGAAGGCTTCGTGGAACCCGAGACAATCGTTAACGAGATGTCCGTGGTGCTGGTCGATAGCGAAGGGGAGTGGACGCGTCGCCGCATCGGCGGGCCGAAGGGAATCGATAAGGTGGCCCAGGCTGTGGGGATTCCGCTGTATTTCGCGGAGGAGACCGGCTATCCGCAGCGGATGCGCGATCGCATTGAGCGCGATCGGCTCATCCAGAAGCGTCTGGAACAGCGCGAACGGCGCGCCCAATTCGAGCAGCGACGCAGCGAGCTAGAGGGCGATTAGCCCCTGCCTAGCCCTTGAACGCTAGCCCTTAAGCGCAATGTCTTCCAGTGCCGCGATGATCGTGCGTACTGGAGAGCCGGTGGCGCGCTTCGGTGTGTAGCCGTAGGGGGCGCCATCGTTGTATGCCGGGCCAGCAACGTCAATGTGCACCCACTGCACGCCTTCGGGGACGAACTTCTTTAGGTAGTGGCCGGCCACGGACATGCCACCCCAGCGGTTACCAGAGATGTTCTTGATATCTGCCACGTCAGATTTCAGCGCTTCGCCCAGCTCCGCGGGCAGGGGCATGGGCCAACCGGCATCGCCGACCCGCTGGGAGACCATCGCTACCCGATCGCGGAAATCCATGGACCCCATAATGCCCGGGGTGCGTTCGCCCAGGGCCACAATCTGCGCACCGGTCAAGGTGGCGGTTTCAATCAGGTAGTCCGGCTTGTCCTCGCAGGCTCGCACGATTGCGTCGGCCAGTACTAGGCGGCCTTCCGCGTCGGTGTTCCACACCTCGGTGGTGGTGCCACCGTAGTGGCGAAGCACGTCGCCTGGCCGGGTGGCATTTCCACCGGGCATATTCTCTGCCAGCGGGATGGTCGCGGTGACGTGAACGGGAATATTCAATTCGGCGGCGGCAATCACTGCTGCAACTACTGCTGCGGAGCCGCCCATGTCCGAGATCATGTTCCACATCTTTGCCGGTGGCTTGAGGGAAATGCCGCCGGTATCGAAGGTGATGCCCTTGCCGACCAGCGCCACACGCGGGGAATCATCGGCGATCTTGTCAGGATTGTAGTCCAGACGCACCAGGCGCGGCCCACGGGCAGAACCCTTACCTACTCCCAGAATGCCGCCGAACCCCTGCTCTTCCAGCGCTGCGTCGTCTAGCACCTCGACGCTGATGTCCGCGTGCTGAACAGCCTCGGAGATGATGGCAGCATAGCTTTCGGGGTACAGCACGTTGGAGGGAGTATTCACGAGGTCGCGCGCCAGTGCCACCGCGCGCACCGTTGCCAGCGCGTGCTCGAGGAGCTCTGCCGGATCCTCAGCGGTTAGCACCTCGATCGATTCAATTGCCGGGGTTGATGTCACCGACTTCAGCCCGCGGTATTCGTAGGCGCCCAGTGCATGGCCGACCAAAGCGGCTTCTGCGCCGAGAAGCCCTAGTGCACTTACGACGCGCGCACCACGTGCCTGTCCCTGTGCGCCGTCGGCACCTTCAGCAGGGTTGGCGCTGGGGTTCTTAATGTTTCGCGACGCCACGCCTGCGGCCACGCGGACGTCTTCCGCGGATACTTCATCTGCTGGTCCCATACCGATTGCCAGGATCTTCTCCGGGCCACGCACTCCATCGCCGGCCTCGACGACGCCCCCGGCGGTCTGCGGATCTTGCGTGGACTCCTGTAGCTGTGCGGAGAGGGTGCCAGTGGAAACGACATCGGTTCGCGACGCAGCTGACAGGTTCGGTACCACCGTGACCTCACCAGCCGTGCCCTTTGCGCCTACGGAGATCAGCAGCTTCC
Source organism: Corynebacterium sp. 22-2729 (assembly GCF_053479475.1). Lineage (NCBI taxonomy): Bacteria > Bacillati > Actinomycetota > Actinomycetes > Mycobacteriales > Corynebacteriaceae > Corynebacterium > Corynebacterium sp. 22-2729. The sequence goes on along the minus strand of NZ_JBRBCA010000002.1, from coordinate 15,928 downwards.
ACATTTCCAGCTGCTGTTCGGCCGTGAGGGCGTCAATAGGAGCACCGGTGAGCTCCAGACCAGCCTCACCTTCGAAGACCGGGATGACCAGCGTATCGATGACCGAGGGGGTTTCGGTCGCGCCATCGTCCAACGTGGAATTGGTTTGAACCAGCGACATCTGCGGGATGTGGCCACGGGAGGGAAGGCCAGTGATGTTGGTGGTCATAACTGTTTCGACTGCTCCTTCGAAGTCTTGGACGGCGTTAATGACGTCGCTCTGTGCGCCGTCTTGTGCGCCGGCTTGTGCGTCTGCACAAGATCTCTATTCACTGTCTCTATTCACTGTTTTCACAATACCCAGAAACAGTTGCGCGACGGCTGAGGGTGCAAAAACCCTGGGGTTAATGAAAAGAATTGTTAGCTTCCTCACACTTTTCAACTGGGGCGGAGTACGCTGGTGTGCATGACTAGCACTCCGAAGACAGACTCACAGGCACAGCAGAACGCTTCTCCGGTGGAGTTCACCGTTACTCGCAACGAGAACCCGACAACTGAGGAGAGAATCGCCGAAATTCTCACCGCACCGGGGTTCGGCAACCACTTCACCGACCACATGGTTGCTATCGACTGGACGGTCGACGAAGGCTGGCACAACGCCCGTGTGGAGCCTTACCAGCAGATTCAGATGGACCCAGCATCCAGCGTGTTCCACTATGGGCAGGCCATCTTTGAAGGCCTGAAGGCTTATCGCGGTGAGGATGGCAAGATTGTCACCTTCCGCCCGGAGCAAAACGCTCGTCGTTTCCAGAACTCCGCTACCCGCATGGCCATGCCGGAGCTGCCGGAAGAGCTGTTCCTGGAGTCCCTGCGACAGATCGTGGAGATCGACCAGTGCTGGGTTCCGCAAGGAGGCGGCGAGGAATCCCTATACTTGCGCCCCTTCATGATCTCTCGCGAAATCGGCCTGGGCGTGCACCCGGCCAGCAGCTACACCTATTTCGTGATTGCCTCCCCGGCTGGCGCCTACTTCTCCGGTGGTATCAACCCCGTCAGTGTGTGGCTGTCCACTGATTACACCCGTGCCGCCCCCGGTGGCACCGGTGCGGCGAAGTTCGCTGGAAACTATGCAGCATCCCTGGCGGCACAGGCTTCCGCGCAGAAGGAAGGCTGTGACCAGGTCGTGTGGTTGGACGCAACCGAGCACAAGTACATCGAGGAGATGGGTGGCATGAACCTGGCGTTTGTCTTCGGTAGCGAAGACGGCGAGCAGGGGAGCAGCGGGGTCACGCTAGTTACTCCGGAACTGTCCGGTTCGCTACTCCCGGGCGTTACCCGCCTGTCCCTGCTGGAGTTGGCACGCGACCTGGGATACAAAGTCGAGGAACGTCGTATCTCCACCGACGAGTGGAAGGAAGCTGCCAAGTCCGGAGTCATGACCGAAGCATTTGCATGTGGCACCGCTGCAGTCGTTACGCCGGTCGGTACTGTCAAGGACAAGTCCGGCGAGTTCCAGGTGAATGGTGGCCAGACTGGCCCTGTGACGATGCGCCTGCGCGAGCAGCTGACGGGCATTCAGAACGGCCGCGTCGCCGATAAGCACGGCTGGCTTTATACGTTGGTAGAGCAGGCAGCCACCGCGTAGCGCACCATAGGGAGCGCCAATACGGCGCCGAGTCCCTGGCCAGCGCCGATCTTCAAGTCCAGTAGCGGTTCCAGCCCCAGCGCATTCAGTGCGGAAAGAGTAGCGGGCTCCGTTCCCGGTGAGGCGGCCATCCACCACGCAGCCGCACCCGGCGCCAACATTTGCGCGCACAAAGCGGCAGCAGTCGCGCCCACGCCGTCGAAAATCACCGGCGTGCGGCGGACCGCGGATTGCGCCAAAATGCCCGCCATTACCACCAGATCCGCCGAACCGATTCGCTGCAAAACTCGTGCAGCTACAGCCTTGTCATCGCGCACGCGGAACATTGCGTCGCGGATAGCCGCGACCTTCGTCTTCCACGATTCATCACTGATACCGGAACCACGGCCGATGATTTTCACCGGCTCCACGCTGCACACGCTGCCGATCACGGCAGCGGCGACGGTGGTGAGCCCGCGTCCAAAATCACCCAACAAAAGGATCGATGTGCCCTGGTCAGCCTCCTCGTCAGCGATCCGCACGCCACGCGCCAGATGAACGTCATACTCTTCTGGGTTCAAAGCATCCACGGTATCGATGGAACCGGAGGGCTTATCCGGTGCGGCGTCGATAAGAGAAAGAGCGACCTGCGCCGACCTGCAGGCATCCACGAGTGGAGCTTGCCCGTCGAGAATGCCGTCGCGCACCTGGGAGTTGAAATCAGCGGGAAGAGTTGAGATCTCCGGGTGTGCTTCGGCCACTCCGTGATCGCCCGTGACCAGCACCATCCGCGCAGCATCCAGCGCGGCGGCGGGAGCGGTGTTTTGGCACGCCGCCACCCAAGCTGCAATATCTTCGAGCTTCCCTAGCGACCCAGCCGGAATTCCTGCGCCAGTCGGCGCTGTACTGCGGAGCTGCGCAGCACGACTACGAGCTGCCTCGTCCGGAGGGACGATCGGTGGGAAAATCGGAGCGGAGGTCGAAGGTGCCATGGGGACAAGTGTAGATGTTGACTAGACGCTGTCGCCGACCTGCTTCTGCGGGGCGGGGGTGCGCAGGCGGCGGATCATAGTCGCGCGGGTAAAGGCGTACATGCCCAGCGAGAACTTGCCGTGTGGGTTATCCGGGAAGCGCTCGTTGACTTCACGGTTAACGCGGCGACCGAGCCACAACCCTTCGGCGAGCATGATGAGGAACACGACCATCATCACCAGGGAAGCCAAGTTGGCCACGTTCGGATTGGACATGCCAAAGATCATGATGGCGATAACGAACACAGCCATCGGCAGGAAGAAGTTCAACAAGTAACGGTGGGAATCGACCCAATCGCGGACAAAGCGCTTTTCCGGACCCTTGTCGCGATCCATCATGTAGTCCTCGTCGCCAGCCATCATGCGCTCGTTGGCGCGGCGGCGTTCGCGGTTCGCCTCGTCCCGCTGGCGCTGCTTCATGGCCTTGTACTCTTCCTTGGACATGGAGGCCTTGAGTTCTTTGCGCTGCTTACGGGCCTCGCCCGGCGTTTTGGGGGCGGAGTAGGCACTACGGCGTACGCCGTGCTTGCGCTCCTGGTCGTTGCGCTTCGGGGTCGCTTTGCCCTTCTTCGGCGTATATGCCTTGGAGGTCTTTTCCTGAGACTCTGCCGCGCCTTTTGTCTCTGCCTCTGCCTTTGCTTCTGGCTTTGCGACGCCCTCGTCTGCGTCGCTAACTACGTCAGCCGTTGTGGTGGCCTTTTCCTGCTTTGTCCATGGCATTTTCACATGTAACAGGCTAGATCAGGAGCACAGAGGAACAAAACCCAAAACCCAGTGGCGGAGTTACTGCAATTAAGACTGCAATAAAGAAGGAAACAAACATGGGAATAAAGCGGACGGGCAGTGGCGTTGTGAAACAATGAAGCGTAGCTTGTGAACAAAGGCTTGTGAGTAAAGCCATTTTTGTTGAATGAGGAGGACCAACATGACTGCTCCGGAGAAGGTCACCGGTGTGGAGCTGACCGAGGCCGCTCAGCAGAAGGCCAGCGCACTGCTGGCACAGGAGGGCCGCGACGATCTTTCCCTGCGTATCGCAGTGCAGCCAGGTGGCTGCGCCGGCCTGCGTTACCAGCTGTTTTTCGATGATCGTTCCCTGGATGGCGATCTAGTTGACGAGTACGACGGCGTGAATCTGGTCGTAGACCGCATGTCTTCCCCGTACCTGGTGGGCGCGAAGATCGATTTTGCGGACACCATCGAGTCTCAGGGCTTTACCATCGATAATCCGAATGCCACCGGTTCCTGTGCCTGTGGTGATTCCTTCAGCTAAGCAGCTAGTTAAACAGCTAGCCTAGTTCGCTTAGGCCCTTAAACTATTGACGCCCCCGAGGGATGAACTCCTTCGGGGGCGTTTTGGGGTCTTCTACAGGTCGACCGGGTACTGGCGCTGATCGATCTTCGGGTGGATACGATCCTCGACAAAGATACCGTGCCAGACCATGAACGCGATGACGGTCCACAGGCGACGCGAGTGATCCGGGCCGGAGCCGGTATTCATGGCCACTCGATGCTCGTCCAGCATCTTTAAGACTTCGGCCTTGTTGAAAAGGTGGTCGGTCTGGGAAGCTTCGATGTTCTCCTTGGCCCAGCCGTAGAGTTCATCGCCCGCGAGCCAGTGGCGCATAGGCACGGGGAAGCCCAGCTTCTTGCGGTGTAGAACATGCGGGGGAACGATACGTTCCAGAGCCTTACGAAGGGCGTACTTGGTAGTGCCGTGGGAGATCTTCAGTTCGTGGGGGAGAGTCTCTGCCACGTCGAAAACGACCTTGTCCAGGAAAGGCACGCGTAGCTCCAGGGAGTTAGCCATGTTGATCTTGTCGGCCTTAACCAGGATGTCTCCGCGCATCCAGGTAAACAGATCCAGGTGCTGCATGCGGGCAACCGGATCCATGTCCTGCGACTTCGCGTAAATCGGCGCGGTGACCTCGCGGTGATCCCACTCTGGGCGGATCTCGCGGAGCACGCGCTCCAGTTGCTGGTAGTTAAAGGAACGCGCATTGCCGTAGTAACGATCCTCCATCGGCATGGTGCCGCGTTGCAGCAGGGACTTGCCGCGCACGCCCTCGGGGAGCGCGTTACCCACGCTAGCCAGTACTCGCTTCAGCGGGGAGGGGATCTTGTCGAAAGGTGCCAGGCTGAGCGGCTCCTTGTAGATCGTGTAGCCGCCGAAGAGCTCGTCGGCGCCCTCGCCGGAGAGCACGACCTTCACGTGCTTGCGGGCTTCGGCTGCAACGAAGTACAGGGGAACCAGAGAAGGATCGGCCACCGGATCGTCCAGGTACCAGATGATCTTCGGAATAGCCTCGGCATATTCCTCGGGGCTCACGACCTTCACGATGTGCTCGGCTCCGATGGCGGCGGCAGATTCGGCGGCTACATCTACCTCGGAGTACCCCTCACGCTCGAAACCGGTGGTGAAGGTCAGCAGATCCGGGTTGTGACGCTTTGCCAGTGCGGCGATGGCGGTGGAGTCGATGCCTCCCGAAAGGAAGGAGCCGACCGTCACGTCTGCGCGCATGTGCTTGGCCACGGAATCCTCCAAGGCCTCCGCGATACGCTGGAAAACGGCTTCTTCATCGCCTGCTGCAACCTTCTTAACGGGGAAGCGAGGCTCGAACCAACGAGTTTCCTCGATCTGGCCACCGGGTGCCACGAAGCCATAGCTGCCGGATTCCAAACGGCGAATGTGCTTGTGCAGGCTCTCCGGCTCCGGCACGTACTGCAGATCCGTGTAGTGAGCGATTGCGCGGATATCCAGGTCGAGGTTCAACCCCAGCTGCTCGGCCATCGACAGGATGCACTTCTTCTCCGAGGCGAAAACGGTGCCCGCCTCTGTAGTGGCGATGTACATCGGCTTGATGCCGAATTGGTCGCGAGCCAGAAAGAGCTTCTTTTCCTTGGAATCCCACACAGCAAAGCCAAACATGCCGCGGAGATGATTCACCACGTCGGCACCCCAGTGGTGGAAGCCAACAACAATCGGCTCTCCGTCACCCTCAGTATTAAAGGAATAGCCCGCTTGCTCGAGTTCCTCTCGAAGCTCCACATAGTTGTAGATCTCGCCGTTAAACGTCAGTGCATAACGGTTTGGTTCGTCCTCTGGGCCCCACTGGAGTGGCTGGTGAGAGTGCTCCAGATCGATGATGGAGAGCCGGTTAAAGCCGAAGACAACATCTTGGTCATGCCAGGTGCCACTATCGTCCGGGCCACGGTGGTGCATGCAGGGCAGTGCACCCTCTACTGCATCGACAAAGTTTTCCGCGTCGTTATTCGCCGCAATGATTCCAAGCAATCCACACATGCGTTCAGACTTTACGCGGGCGGGGTAGAGGTGGGCTAGTTGCCACGGCGGGGAAAGCTCGTTTGCTGGGGATCCCTACGTTCAAAAGTGATTTGTATTACAGAATTGGGATTCTGTGAGACTTTACAGCAACCAATGCGCTACCGAATAGCCACGCGTAACCTTGTGGCATGGCAACAAACTTCGCAGCACAATTAGTAAAGACTCTTGAAAATCAAGGCGTTAAGCGAATCTTCGGATTGGTAGGCGATAGCCTCAACCCCATTGTGGATGAGGTTCGTCAATCCTCTATTGAATGGATCCACGTTCGGAACGAGGAATCTGCGGCCTTCGCCGCTGGTGCTGAATCCCTCGTTACCGGTGAATTGGCAGTATGTGCTGCTTCCTGTGGCCCTGGCAATACTCACCTGATCCAGGGGCTATACGATTCCCATCGAAATGGTGCAAAGGTTCTGGCCATTGCTTCTCACATCCCGAGCGTGCAGATCGGCACCCAGTTCTTCCAGGAGACTCACCCGGAGCAGATTTTCCAGGAGTGCTCTGGATACTGCGAGATGATTAACTCTGCCGCGCAGGGTCCCAAGGTATTGCACAACGCGATCCAGTCCACCCTTGCTGGCAACGGTGTAAGCGTGCTGGTTATCCCCGGCGATGTATCCTCCCAGGCGATCGAGGAAGAAGGCTTTATCGGTTCGGTGTATGCCAAGGGTCGCCCCGTGCTGTACCCGGATGCTGAGGAAGCAGCCCGCCTGGCCAAGGCTATTAACGATGCTAAGACTGTCACCTTGTTCTGCGGTGAGGGCGTCAAGAACTCCCGAGAGCAAGTGCTCAAGCTTGCGGAGAAGATTAAGTCTCCCATTGGCCACGCTTTCGGCGGCAAGATGCACATTCAGTACGACAACCCGTTCGACGTCGGTATGTCCGGTCTGCTGGGCTATGGAGCAGCCCGAGAAGCGATGTACGACGCGGATTTGCTGATCCTGCTGGGCACAGACTTCCCATACAACGACTTCCTGCCAAGCGGAAACGTGGCGCAGGTGGATATCGACGGCTCGCACATTGGCCGCCGCACAACCATTAATTACCCGGTCGTCGGTGACGTCGGAGCTGTGATTGATACGATCCTGCCTCACATCGAGGAAAAGACTGACCGTAGCTTCCTGGATAAGCAGTTGCGTAACCATGCTCGTGCACTGAACCATGTGGTGGATGCCTACACGAAGAAGGCTGGCAAGTCTAAGCCGATCCACCCGGAGTATGTGGCGGATACCATTGACCGTCTTGCAGCTGAAGATGCCATCTTCACTATCGATACCGGTATGTGCAATGTATGGGGCGCTCGCTACATCACGCCGAATGGTAAGCGTACGGAGATCGGCTCCTTCCGCCACGGCACGATGGCCAATGCGCTGCCGCAGGCACTCGGCGCACAGGCTGCGGACCGGAACCGCCAGGTGATTTCCTTCTCCGGCGACGGTGGTTTGGGCATGCTGATGGGTGAACTACTGACCGCAAAGCTCCACGATCTGCCCGTCAATATCGTAGTGTTTAACAACTCCTCGCTGGGCATGGTGAAGCTCGAGATGATGGTCGCTGGTCTGCCGGAACATGAGACTGACCACGAGCACGTGAACTTCTCCAAGATCGCTGAGGCCATTGGCATTAAAACGATCCGAATCGAGGATCCGCAGGATGTCGAGAAGGGCATCAAGGAAGCCTTGGCTTATGACGGGCCGGTGCTGGTGGATGTCGTTACTGACCCGAACGCTCTGAGCCTGCCGCCGAACATCACCTGGGAGATGATGATGGGCTTCTCACGCTCCGCTACGCGCACTGTGTTTGACGGTGGCGTGGGACGCATGGTCGACCTAGCACGCGCCAACCTCCGGAACATCGGAGCGGCGGGCACAATTGAGATCAACAAGCTCTAAGCAAGAAGGGTGAGGCACTCTGAGGAGTGCCTCTTCAGGCCTACCTATGGCGGGAGTCACACATGTGTGGGCTCCCGCCTAACCCGTGTGGGGGCAATGGGAGCGGTAGCCAACCCCGAAAAGGGAATTTCCGCTTCCGTGATGGTGGCAATGTCCTGTCAATGGTCTAAGGTTCTTTAAGTGAAGTTGTTGTAAGACTATCTAACGCGCGCGAACTGCAGGTGTGCGTGAGAGCCCAGTTCTTGCAACGCAAGTGACGTGTGAATGAGGAAGGCAAACTCGCGTGGAACAGCGAAATAAGCACGGTTTGACTCGCCGTATTGGCCTCGCCGGCGTACTGGGTCTTGCTGGCCTAGTGTTGACTGGTTGTACTGTCGCCCCACCGGAAAACAAGTTCTTCGATGCTCTGCGAATGGGCTGGCCGAAGGGCATTACCCCGGAGTCCAAGGAAATGGGCAACATGTGGGTATGGGTCTGGGTTGTCGCCTGGATCATTGGCATCATCATGTGGGTTCTGTTGTTCGTCAACATGGGCCGCTCGAGCGCGAAGAAGGCCGCCAAGCGCGGTGAGGACGAGTTCCCGCGCCAGACTGGTTACAACGTTCCGCTGGAGCTCGTTCTAACCACCCTGCCAGTTCTGATCATCTGTACCCTGTTCTTCTTCAACGTTCAGACCCAGGATCGTGCGACCGCACTGGATAAGGATCCGAAGGTTACCGTCGACGTCACTGGCTACCAGTGGAACTGGAAGTTCGGCTACAGCCACGTTGCTGCAGAGCTGAACGGTGGCCAGGAGTACAAGGGCACCGACAAGGAAGCACAGGCTCGCGCCGAGGATTCCAAGAAGCCCGCTAAGAAGCTGGACAAGCACGGCGAGCAGGTTCCGGGGCCGATCCACGGCCGCGCGAAGGATGAATACAGCTATCTGAACTTCGACAAGATCGAGACCGTGGGCACCACCCAGGAGATTCCGGTTCTGGTCGTCCCGTCCGGCACTCCGATTGAGTTCAACCTGGCTTCCGCTGACGTTGTCCACTCCTTCTGGATCCCGGAGTTCCTGTTCAAGCGCGACGTCTTCCCGCACCCGGAAGCAAACCGCTCTGAGCGTATCTTCCAGGTTGAGTCCATCGATCAGGAAGGCGCGTTCGTCGGACGCTGTGCCGAGATGTGTGGTACTTACCACGCAATGATGAACTTCGAACTCCGCGTTGTCTCCCCGGAGAAGTTCGAGCAGTACATGAAGTTCCGCCAGGACAACCCTGAGGCACCGAACTCGGAGGCTCTGAAGTCCATCGGCGAGCAGCCGTACGCAACCTCCACCCACCCGTTCAATTCCGACCGCACTGGTACCAGGAGCCCGGAAGAGAACCACAAGGATCGCAACGCCGCTTAAGTGGCAGCGCAAGGTTAAGAAGAAAGAGAGATAAAGCAAATGACTTCTGGTGCAAAGCTTTTCTACGGCATAGGTACTTTCTTCACCGTGGTCACGGTGTTCTACTTCATCGTTACGCACTCCGTTAGCGATGCAGGCAACGTCATGGGCGTTGAATGGGCCGGTGGCACCGGCCTGGTGATGGCAACCCTGCTGGCTTTCATGCTCGCTGGCTACCTCCACCTGACGTCGTCTAAGACCGACATTGGCCCGGATGATTGGGAAGAGGCTGAGATCGAGGACGGCGCTGGTGTGCTGGGCTTCTTCTCCGCAAGCTCCATCTGGCCCTTCTGGATGACCGTCTCCATCGTCGTGATGGGCGCAGGTCTGGCCTGGTGGCACCTGTGGCTGGTTGTCTTCGGTGCAGCAATGCTGATCTGGGCAACCACGATGCTGAACCTGCAGTATGGCCTGCCGCCGGAGAAGCACTAAACTTCACACTTCACTAAAAACTCCCCCTTCCGCCAACCCACGAGGTTGCAGCGGAAGGGGGAGTTCCTTATGTGTGCTAGAACTTCCGTCCCACGATCTTTTCCATCTGCTTCCACGCAGCCCCGGACTCCAGTGCTTCCCGGGCGTGCTCTACTTGCTCAGATAGGGACTCCTGGAATCCCTTCTCCTCCCATCCGCGCACAGCCGTCAAAGCACCAGCGGCGTTAATCAAGACAGCATCCTTGATTGCGCCAGTGATTTCGCCCTTCATCAGACGCACAGCCACATCCGCGTTATAGCTGGCATCGCCACCGGCAAGGCTGCCATCCTCATAGAAGTCGAGTCCGACATTGCGAGGGTTAATGACTTCTTCACCGGTGCGGCCTGCGGCGTCAACAGTAACGACCTCGGTAGGAGTGCACACCGAGATTTCGTCCATACCGTCCATGCCGCGAACGACGAGTACGCGGCTGCCCTGACGGGCAAAAGCGCCACCCATGATCGGCATGAACTCCTTGAAAGCGCAGCCAATGAGACCGTACTTGGGGTAGGCGGGGTTGGTCATTGGACCAAGGAGGTTAAAGATGGTTGGCGCGCCCAGCTGGCTGCGTACCGGGGCGGCGAAGCGCATCGCAGGGTGGTAGGTTTTGGCGAACATGAAGGCAAAACCTGTCTCGTGTGCGTCGTCGCGAATAGCCTCTGGAGAGCGCTCGATATCGAGGCCCAGAGCCTCCAACATGTCCGCACCGCCACACTTCGAACTTGCCGCGCGGTTACCGTGCTTCACTACCGGAACACCCGTGGCGGCAACAATAAACGAAGCCATTGTGGAAATGTTCACAGTGTGATGACCGTCGCCGCCAGTGCCGACGATATCCACGCAATTCGGCACGTCCGAAAAGTCAACTGAAGTAGCGAAGCTGGTCATTGTCTCGGCAGCGGCGGCAAGCTCGGCAGCGGTAATACCGCGCACTCGAATTCCGAAGGCAAATCCCGAAATCTGTGCGTCGGTTGCGTGACCCTCCATGATCTGTTGCATTGCCCAGCGCACCTGCGATTCGCTCAGCTCCTGGCCATTGCCCAGTCGCCCCAGTACGCCGGGCCGGGTGAAGTAGCTTGGCGGTAGTTGTTCGGGGGAGAGACCGCTGATGTCTGCGGGACGTGGGGTAGTGGGGGCCATGGTTCTTTCGACGCGCCTTTCTGTCCTAGAAAGAAGTGATAAGCAAAATCGCTCTGTACTAACCAGTCTATTAGTTGGGTAGTAGCACGGGGAGTTTTTGGGTTGACGCCCTTACAGGGGAGATATTCGAAGGTTCCGCTCAGGTGAAAGGGGTAGGAGGGGAGCAGCCCCATCGTGGGGTATGCGGCGTGTCCGCCCTTGACGAAAGTAGGTTTTGACCTGTCGTTATGTAGCTCGTCGGATGGGGGAGGATAAAAGTTCCCGCTAACCCCTAACGGGGTGGGCTTTAAGCGTTATCCAAGGTTTTACCTGCGATTTTACAGATAGCTTCCAGAAAACTGCTGGAGTGAATCGACTATCGGGCTTTAAACGGCCATACTGTTATGCGTGACGAGCGCAGTTGAAAACCCAGGTATGGCAGCACCACATCGTGTTGCGACACTGAACCGACCCAATATGGTCAGTGTCGGCACGATTGTGTTCCTGTCTCAGGAATTGATGTTTTTCGCTGGCCTTTTCGCGATGTACTTCGTGTCCAAGGCCAACTCTGGCGGCAATTGGCCGTCTGAGCCCACTGAGCTGAACGTGCCATTCGCGGCAGCGATCACGATTATTCTGATCAGTTCTTCGTTCACTGCTCAGTGGGGCGTCTTCGCGGCGGAGAGGGGTGACGTCTTCGCGCTTCGCAAGTGGTACGCATTGTCCGCGCTGTTGGGAACTATCTTCCTTATTGGCCAGGGCTACGAGTACGTTCACTTGGTGCAGCATGGAACGACGATCCCGGGCTCCGTCTATGGTTCGGTCTTCTTCATCACGACAGGCTTCCACGGCGCGCACGTGCTCGCCGGTGTGATTGCCTTCATCGTGGTGCTGCTGAGGACCGCCAAGTCGAAGTTCACCCCGGCACAGGCCACCGCCGCCGTCGTTGTGTCCTACTACTGGCACTTCGTCGACGTCGTCTGGATCGGCCTGTGGATCACTATTTACTTCATTCAGTAGGCCGGCCAGGTCGGTGCCTCTTAACACGAAGACATTCGCTTAAGAGGGTCGGCCTACAGCCCATCGCAATTCCATTGACTAACTAATAAGGGAACAAGATGGATATCAACTCCACCAACGCGACCACGGAGCAGAGCTCCGTTGGTTCGAAGGGCAGTGCCGCCAAGGCACGCCGCCGCCGGAAGGTCCGTAAGGCCTTTGCTGGCGCGTTGGCATTGTTGTTCGCGCTGACGGGCGCGGGCTTCCTAGCCAACGCATTGACCCCTGACGCACAGAATGCCGTTGCTGAGCAGAGCTCGGAGGAACTGGCCAAGCAGGGTAAGGAACTCTACGAGGTTGCTTGTATCACCTGTCACGGTGGAAACCTGCAGGGTGTTAAGGACCGTGGTCCTTCTCTGATCGGTGTCGGTGAGGGCGCTGTGTACTTCCAGGTACACTCTGGCCGCATGCCGATGCTGCGTAACGAGGCTCAGGCAAGCCGCAAGAACCCGCGCTACTCCGAGCAGCAGGCTCTGGCGCTGGCCGCATACGTAAATGCAAACGGTGGCGGCCCGGGTATTGTCCGCGACTCTAACGGTGAGATTGCAATGGAGTCCCTGCGTGGCTCCAATAACAAGAACGGCGAGATCGATCCGGCTGATGTTGCCCGTGGTTCTGATCTGTTCCGCCTGAACTGTGCATCTTGCCACAACTTCACCGGTAAGGGCGGCGCACTGTCCAGTGGTAAGTACGCTCCGGCTCTGGCTCCTGCCAACGAGCAGGAGATTTACCAGGCAATGCTGACCGGCCCGCAGAACATGCCGAAGTTCTCTGACCGCCAGCTGACTGCTGACGAGAAGAAGGACATCATTGCCTACCTGAAGTCGGCCAAGGAAACCCCGAACCCGGGTGGTTTTGGTCTGGGCGGTATCGGCCCGGTGACTGAAGGCATGATGATGTGGTTCGTTGGCATCGTGGTTCTCGTTGCCTTCGCTATGTGGATTGGATCGCGGTCATGAGTGAGCACAACAAGAAGTACAGCAACGAAGAGCTGTCGAAGATGAACGATGACGAGCTGGCCCGCCTGGGTACTGAGCTCGACGGTGTAACGGTTGCCTACCGTAAGGAGCGCTTCCCGATCGCCAACGACCCCGCTGAAAAGCGCGCAAGCCGCAAGGTCACCATCATGCTGGCCCTGTCGGTTCTGTTCGGTATCGCTTTCATCGGTGTCTACCTGTTCTGGCCGTGGGAGTACAAGCACCTCGCTGAAGATGGCGTCTGGCTCTACTCGATCTACACCCCGCTACTGGGCCTCACCGCGGGTCTGAGCATCACGCTGCTGGGTGCGGCCATCATTACCTACACCAAGAGCTTCGTTCCGGAAGAGATTTCGGTGCAGACTCGCCACGATGGTCCGTCTGAGGAAGTTGACCGTCGTACTCTGGTCGCTCTGCTGAATGATTCCTGGAAGACCTCCACACTGGGTCGTCGTCCGGTAATCGCTGGCCTGGCCGGTGCTGGTGCAGTGCTGGCTGGCTTGACCATCGCTCTGCCGCTCGGCGGCATCATTAAGAACCCTTGGAAGGCCAAGGCCATGGGTATCCAGGGTGACGGCACCCTGTGGACTACTGGTTGGACGCTGGTGGAGCATGGCGAGAAGGTCTACCTGGGCCGCGATACCGGTGCAATTGCCGAGGAGCACGAGGGGCACTACAGCACTCAGGGTGTTTCCCGCCTGATCCGCATGCGTCCGGAAGATCTGGATCCGGCTTCGATGGAGACCGTGTTCCCGCTGACCGAGGAGATGGTCAACGACGGAGACAAGTTCGACAAGAACCGCGACGTTTACGAGGAGCACATGCACTCCATCCACGGCCCGCGTAACGCCGTGATGTTGATTCGCCTGCGCCAGGCAGACGCCGCAAAGGCGATCTTGCGCGAAGGCCAGGAGGACTTCCACTACGGCGACTACTTCGCCTACTCCAAGATCTGTACTCACATCGGTTGCCCTACGTCCCTGTATGAGCAGCAAACCAACCGCATCCTCTGCCCGTGCCACCAGTCCCAGTTCGATGCACTGCAGCATGGTAAGCCGATCTTCGGACCGGCAGCCCGTGCTCTGCCCGAGCTGTCGATCTCGGTTGACGAAGAGGGATACATGTACGCCGACCGTAACTTCATCGAGCCTGTCGGCCCGGCATTCTGGGAGCGTCGTTCATGACCACTAAACAACAGAGCCGCGCTGCTAAAGCGGCCAACAACATCGACGAGCGGTACACAGCCTCTGGCCTGATCCGCCCGCAAATCAACAAGGTATTCCCGACTCACTGGTCGTTCATGCTCGGTGAGATCGCGCTGTACTCTTTCATCATCCTGATCCTGTCGGGTGTTTACCTGACGCTGTTCTTCGACCCCTCCATGTCGAAGGTGATCTACGACGGCGCTTATGCACCTCTAAATGGTGTAGAGATGTCCGCCGCCTACAAGACCGCTCTGAACCTCTCCTTCGAGGTTCGTGGTGGTTTGTTCATCCGCCAGGTTCACCACTGGGCTGCGTTGCTGTTTGCCGTGTCGATCATGGTTCACATGCTGCGCATCTTCTTCACCGGTGCATTCCGCAAGCCGCGTGAGGCGAACTGGGTTATCGGCTGTGTCCTGCTTCTGCTCTCTGTCGCTGAGGGCTTCATGGGCTACTCCCTGCCGGATGACCTGCTTTCCGGTGTTGGTCTGCGCATTATGTCCGCCATCATGGTTGGCCTGCCGGTTATCGGCACCTGGCTGCACTGGATCATGTTCGCTGGCGACTTCCCGGGTGAGATCATTATTCCTCGCCTGTACATCGCCCACGTTCTTCTGATCCCGGGCATCCTGCTGGCACTGATCGCTGCCCACCTTGCACTCGTGTGGTACCAGAAGCACACCCAGTTCCCTGGACCGGGTCGTACCGAAAACAACGTAGTCGGCGTTCGTATTCTGCCGGTGTTCGGTCTGAAGGCAGCTTCCTTCGGCCTGATCACCTTCGGCGTGGTTGCTCTGATGGCTGGTCTGTTCCAGATCAACGCCATCTGGAACCTCGGCCCGTACAACCCCTCCCAGGTTTCTGCTGGTTCTCAGCCGGATATCTACATGCTGTGGACTGACGGTGCTGCGCGTGTCATGCCGGCATGGGAGCTGTACCTCGGTAACTACACCATTCCGGCTGTGTTCTGGGTAGCTCTGCTGCTGGGCATCCTGGTTGTGCTGCTGTTCACCTACCCGTGGATCGAGCAGAAGTTCACCGGCGATGACGCCCACCACAACCTCTTGCAGCGTCCGCGCGACGTTCCGGTTCGTACCGCCCTGGGCGTCATGGCACTGACCTTCTACGTGCTGCTGACTATCTCCGGTGGTAACGACCTGCTGGCGATGCACTTCACGATCTCGCTGAACCTGATGACGTGGCTGGGTCGTATCGGCCTGGTATTGCTGCCTCCGATCGCGTACTTCATCACGTACCGCCTGTGCGTCTCCCTGCAGCGCTCCGACCGCGAGGTTCTGGAGCACGGCATTGAGACCGGTACCATCCGCCAGCTGCCATCCGGTGGCTTCATCGAGGTCCACCAGCCGCTGGGGCCGGTCGACGAGCACGGCCACCCGATTCCGCTGGAGTACCAGGGTGCATACGTTCCGAAGACCATGAACGAGCTCGGCGCTGCCGGTCACCCTGGTCGCGGTGGCTTCTTCTCCCCGGATTCCCCAGAGATCGTGGAGAAGGCGGAGCGCATCGAGCACGACAATCACGCAGAGCAGAAGGAAATGTTCGAGCGTCTCAACGAGGAGAACCGTCGTCGCCACGAGGAGCTCGACAAGTAACCTCGCATCGAGCTGATTCAACTGCTCTCACATAAGGCTCGAGAAGATCCCGTCCACCAAGATGAACTAGCCCCCGAAAGTTGGACTAGTTTAATTCTAGGCGGTGAGGGGTTCAAGGGTCTGATTCCGATATTGCATCGGGGTCAGGCCCTTTAGTCGTTGTTGGATGCGTTCGGTGTTGTACCACC